>CAYRCG010000060.1:0-11661 GCA_964422685.1 uncultured Syntrophomonas sp.
CAGGCCCTGCTTTATTTTTTCAGCAAGGCCTGCTAATTATAAACCCAAGTCTTTTCTAGGCTACTTCGGTCTACTAAAATAGTATCCCTCCTACATATTTGCCACCAAGCGCTCCTCCGGCTGCTCCATCAACCCCCGTTTTACCTCCGATGCCTTCATGTCACTAGCGCTAAACATCTCTGCTACATAGTTGCAGGCATCCCAGGGGTTAACACTATCTCCGCAAGTAAATACATCTAATGCCGCATATCCTAGTTCGGGCCAGGTATGAATCGCCAGGTGAGATTCCGAAATTACAACTACTCCGCTAACTCCCTGCGGGCTGAACTTATGAAATACAAATTCCCTAATTTCTGCGCCAGCCTCCAAAGCAGCGTTGACCATGATATCCTCAACTTTCTTGACATCATTCAAGACCTCAAATCGACATCCGTATACCTCGGCTAATACGTGACGCCCTAAAGACTGCAATAATGTCTCCTCCCTTCACTTTTTATTCGAAAAATCCCAAACCTCCTTTCTTAAGACTAAAAATCATACATGTAGAATTTTAGCATATTTCTGCCCCATGTCAATAAAGGCGGAGAGTTTTTTACCGATGTAGGGCACGGTATAATTTGGCGCTTTAGGGGGGTTGTCATTGCTATGAAAGGGGTTTATAGACGCGGATTTACGCTGACCCTTCGGGCGCTGATGGACGCTGCTAATATCTTAACCGCTGAGCAGCGGGTACCCTGACCCTTTTCGTTTACCGTGGTGCACGTAGTGCGTGAAAATTCCGAGCACCGCCCCCGTGTCATTCCGAGCACCGCGAGGAATCTTAGCCCCGCAGGGCTACACCCCGGCAGAGCTATACCCCGAAGGGAAGATTGCCACGTCGCTGCGCTCCTCGCAATGACAATGCGCTTCCTCACGCCCCACCCCTCACCCCTTACCCCTCACGCCTTCAGATATTATATGTTTTTCCCCGCCAGGGAGGAATAAATAGCTTTGTATAGAATTTCATAAGCTAGCATCTAGGAGGTTAAAATATGAGATTGCGCCCTTTTTTATTGTTTATATTCCTATTAACGATTTTTAGCCTTAATGCTAGCAGTCTAGTTCCCGCGGCGGAAGAACAGGGGAAAAAGGCTATCATCCTGGTAATGGACTATGTTGATCTTACTGATCTGTGTTCGGCTGAAACCCCTAATATTGACCGCCTGGTTTCCCGAAGCGGCACCGCCCTGATAAATATCAGGACCAAAAGCAGGCTTCCGGCCAGCTCATACCTTTCTTTGAGCAGCGGCGGCCGGGTGGGCACTATCCTCAATAGCGAATTATCCTATAACAGCGGCGAGGGGGTCACCCAACTGCCTAATATTTTCGCCGATAGGGATTACCCCCTTTCGGCCGGAGACCTTTATCAGCTCTACACTTCCGCTTCTACTCCGCCGGGGGGCTCGGTTAACCTATACATAGAACCCCTAAAGAAATATGCCGAAAAACACAACCCTCCCTTCATTCCGGGGCTATTGGGGGCTCTAGCCAAGGATGGGGGACTCAAAACCGCTGCAATCGGAAATGCCGATACCCTAAATTCGGCAGATAGAAGTATCGCCTTGCTAGCCATGGACGAAACCGGACGGATAGATAAAGCTGATATCGGTACCGGGCTTTGGGAAAGGGATAAGAAAAGCCTGGCCGGGATTCGAAGCCGGCACGGGGTTCTGCTGGGGAAAATATATGAAACTTTGCCTCAGGCAGATATAATCTTTGTCGATTTGGGGGATACTAGCCGGATCGAAAAAAGTCGGGCGAATTGCGCCGGGGAATTGTTGCTGCAACACCGCCGACAAGCCTTGGAGCGCAATGATAAGCTGTTAGGGCAACTTTTATCCGGACTGGACCTCCATAAAACTATGCTGGCTGTCCTGGTGCCCAACCCTCATAAGGACATGGTAGTGGAAGGTAATTTCGCTTTAACGGCATTTATTATGTACCGGCCCGATATGGAAGCAGGGCTTTTGACTTCACCGACTACCCGTCGCAGCGGGCTGGTAAACAGTTCCGATTTTTTGCCTAGTATTTTGGCTTTTTTCCACCCGGAAAGCGTATATTTTAACAGCAGTATGAAAGTTGTCCCCAAAACGAATAACAGCCTGGAGAGATTAGGGCAGGACTTGGGCTTTTTTATGCGCTTGCGAGCCTCCAGATCTCCCTTACATTATAGTTTTATGGCTTTGGCTTTACTTAGCCTATCAGGTGTGTTTTGCCTAGCTTACAACCTTAGGGATAGATGGCGTTCCCTATGGCTTTTTATATTTTATAGTACCTTGGGGCTGCCCTTGGTATTCCTGTTTTTAGGCTATCTCTCCTATCCTTCGATAAGCGGGAGCATTTTAACGGCGATTACGGCCTCTGCGTTTCTGGCCCTTCTTCTCCGGCTTGTTTTCAGGAAACCGGCTTATGTCCTGCTTCTGCTCACTACCGCTGTCGCGGTATTAATTCTGCTGGACTGTCTTCGAGGTTCTCCGCTTATGCTTATATCTCCACTGGGTTCTGATGCTATAGCAGGGGGAAGGTTTTATGGTATAGGTAATGATTGTATGGGAATATTAATCGCCGCTTCTGTAATCACCCTCGGCCTGCTCCTGGCCAGATTAAATATAGGGAAATGGGGTAAATTTCTAATCGCCTTACCGTGCTTGCTCCTAGTGGCTATGGCTATTGGACATCCCGCTTACGGGGCCAATGTAGGGGGTCTTATCACCGCCCTGGTTGCCGGCGGCGTATTTCTGCTATATATACTGGAACAGCGTTTGCGCTGGGTGCATTTAATCGGAACCGGCGTCCTAGCTGTCTTCGGGGTATTGCTAGTTGCTTTCCTGGACAGTTGGCTTAACCCCAGCCCCTCTCACGCGGGAAAAACTATCCTGCTTTTATTAAATAGTGAGCCCGCCATCTTTTTTTCCATAATTCGCACCAAGCTGGGTATCCTGCTCAGCACCGTCTATCATTCCCCTTGGAGTATAGCGCTTTTGCTGGCTATTATCGTCCTGGCTCTTATTTGGCATCAAGAAACTATTATGGCTTTACAGGAAGCCAGACCGGAAGTACGACAGATTACCCGTACCTTGCTTATCACCGCTATATGTGTTTTCGTCGTAAATGATACCGGCGTAATCGCCGCCGCCTTCATTTTCCTGTATCTACTATCCGGCCTAGGCATATTATTAGCCGATAGCTCAGGCGACGCAGGGGGAAGGTTCTTTTGCGCCGCCAAGAGTGGTGATACTTCTTCCTTTAAGCACAAAAACATACTAATCGGGGGTCTGCTTCTGCTTTGTTTCTTCAGTTTTTCTAAACCGGTGCAGGCGGCTGAAACCGGAGCTAATCCTGATAACAAGCGGGTAATCATCTACATGATTGATAAATTGAGTCTGGATGACCTAAGCCCTCATAATACCCCCTATCTTTGGTCTTTGGAAAAACAAGGGGGTATCGGCTTGCTGAATACTATTACCCCCGGCGAACGCACCACAAAAAATGGTTGTTGTACCATATCGGCGGGAAAACCGGCAGTGGGCAGCAGCAACGCTCATTTAAACTATGAGGCCGGAGAAATGCTGGACGAGGAATTGGCGGCGGACATTTTCGCGCGCAATACTGGTATTGTACCCCATAAAGGCCAGCTTTTAGTAAGCAGCATCAAGGTTATCGAAAAAAACAATGAGCAGAGAAACCTGGGACAGGCGGGTAAACTAGGCGATAGTTTTCATGCCCTAGGTCTGAAGACGGCTGTTATCGGTAACTCTGACCGTCCGGGCTACCCTAGCCGCCCGGGTTGCCTGGTATTGATGGATTCATCCGGTATAGTCGACGGGGGGGCTATCGGCCCCGAAACCTGCCGCCCAGGTCGTACGGGTGGACCCTTGCCCTGGCAAAGTGATTACGAAAAAATGCGGGAGCAATTTTTCACTTTTTACGATAATAGTGATGTAATCCTGCTAGAATTCGGTGACCTGGTCCGGTTAGAGTCTATGTATTCCCTTTTCTCCCCATCGGTGTACCTCGAGGAGCGGAAAAACATCCTGCAAGAAATCGATTCGGCTATCAGCCAAATCCAAAGGGAGCTGCCGCTCGATAATAATTATATCTATATTATAAGCCCTAGCCCCTCTAGAAATGCTTATATCCCCAAGGCTCTCTTGACCCCTATAATTATAGTAAAGCCTGGCCTGGAGGGAACTCTGAGCAGTTATTCTACTCGCCGGACAGGTGTTGTTTTGAATACCAATCTGCATAATTCCATCCTTAATTGCCTAGCACCGGAAAAAATAGAAAGCATTATTGCCTCGGTCTCCGATAATAGTTACCAGGAACTTAAGGACTTAAATCACCGGGAGGTTTTTAATTATGTGCACCAGGCAGGTATTCTAACCGCTTATGCCGCTGTGATCCTGTTTTTGTTGCTGCTAGTCGGCTGGCTGACACTCCGTTTTCCGGATAACCCTTTGCGCCTCCCTATTCTCAGCTTTCTGCTCTGCCTGCCTTGGTCTATGCTATTAATCGGCTCGTTTACCTTCGACAGCCCCCGGTATTTTTTTTTGTTCCTGCTCTTGTTAAATAGCCTTTTGACCCTAACCCTTTACTTATTAGCACGAATGCTGAGGCTGAATCCCCTGCTTTTGATTGTTGCCGGAACTATTCTTAGCATCGCCTGGGACCTTCTGGGGCATGGTGGCCTGATAGCTAACTCCCTCATGAGTTACCGGGTTATCAGCGGTGCGCGCTATTACGGTTTGGGCAATGAATACATGGGGATACTCATCGGGGCTGCTATTATGCTGGTTACTTTGATGTTTAACCGATCTTCCGGTTCTGGGATACGTTTTCTTTCGGCCCTCATTTTTGGCCTGGTTGTTTTTTTAGTAGCTTATCCCCTTTTTGGCATTAATGTAGGGGGTTCCATTACTGCTAGTATCGGCCTGGGTTATAGTTACCTGGCGCTGGGCCAGGGCAACATCCGGTTAGATTGGAAAAGGATAGTATTCCTGATTTTCATGACGGCTCTGCTGCTTCTGATTATGGCTTTGATTGATTTTAAACAAGCACCGGAAATTCGCTCTCATTTGGGGCACAGCGTCGCTGTAATTATGAATGGGGGCTGGGTAGAGTTAATAAATATCATTGGCCGTAAGCTGCAAATGCAGTTAAGGGTACTCAGCTATGGCGGCTGGGGGTGGATTCTTCTCGGCGGTATATTAGCAATTAGCTATCTGCTTTTCCGGCCTTGCCAACGGATGAAGGATTATGGGGAAAAGTATCCCCTTATAATCCAGGGTTTGCGGGGCCTTTTGCTGTCATCTTTGGTGGCGATTATTTTCAATGATTCGGGAATTACCTCCGCGGCGGGTATGTTTCTCTATTTCGCTATCCTATTCATTTACTCCCTGGGACTGGAGCCGGCTTGGAGCCATAAGCGGGCTTGAATTAAGCCGGGTTTCAAAATATAATGGGGGTGTCGAAGCCGCGCTGGATAGCGCCAAAAAGTATAGTTGGGAGATAGCGTTGATGACTAGGAAGAAAAGGATTCTAACTGGGGACAGGCCTACAGGCAGCCTGCATTTGGGGCATTATGTAGGGAGTTTGGCCAATCGAGTCAAACTACAGGATGAATATGAAAGCTATATCATTATTGCGGATGTACAGGCTTTAACTACCCATTGGGAAAAAGATGAGAACCTAAAGCACGATGTTTTTCAGATTGCTACCGACTACCTAGCTGCAGGAATCAAACCCGAAATATCTACTATTTTCATTCAAAGCATGATCCCGGAAATACACGAATTAGCCATGTATTACGCCATGTTTACCACGGTTAATGTCTTACGCCATAACCCGACCATAAAGTCGGAAGCAGCTCAGCATGGCCTGAGTGACATGACCTATGGTTTTCTAGGGTACCCGGTCAGCCAAGCGGCAGATATAACTATCTTCCAGGCGGATTTGGTGCCGGTGGGCGAAGATCAGATACCCCATATCGAATTATGCCGCAAGATTGTACGCCGTTTTAATGAACTTTACGAGCCGGTTCTGGTCGAACCGCAGGTTCTGGTGGGGGAAGTGCCGCGGCTGCTCGGGCTGGACGGAAAAGAAAAGATGAGTAAAAGCCTTAATAACTGTATTTTCTTAGCTGACGGCCCGGGAGAGGTGAAACAGAAGGTTTGGGAGGCTGTTACCGACCCGGCCCGAATCAGAAAGACTGACCTGGGGCACCCCGAGGTTTGCACAGTCTATGCCTATCACCAGGTTTTTAATAAGGACGAGGTCGAGGAAGTGGAGGCTGATTGCCGCGGGGGAAAAATCGGCTGTGTGCAGTGCAAGAAGAAACTCAGCGATAGGCTAAATGGGCTATTAGAGCCGATGCGGGAAAGAAGGCAAGTCTATCTAGAGCGGCCGGACCTGGTCAAGGACATCCTGCAGGAAGGAACCAAAAAAGCACATAAGGTGGCCAAGGAGACCATGCTTGAGGTACGCTCTGCCATGAAAATAAACTACTTCGGGTAGGCTGCGCGATGCCTGCCCACGGGGGCGGACAACCCATGCCCTGCGGGGATAGACATCCCATCACATCCGCCCATTATTTTTATATGTATGCGAACAGGACCCTGACCTAGCCGTACCTAATGTTCGGATAGGGTTAACGGCATTTTTATAACCTATAGTATAGGATGGCGGCGACTATGGCGAGTAAAATAGCTATCCCTATCAGATTATTTTTCAGCCGGGTTTTTTCGATCTTTTTTAATTCCTCCAGGTCATCGATACGGGTTCTTTTCCTTCGTTCACTTCTACTTGTGGACATAACAGCTCCCCCTTTCAATGGTCTTTTCATAATTAAATTCTATTCCCGGCGATATAGTGAATAGTGAGAATAAGGTAAAGATTCCGCGCTGCGCTCTGAATGACAATCAACCCTCTTATGTTATAAAACCGGGCCTTAGGGGCATAACTAACCTATACTTTTGATTTTAACCCTTGTGGAGATATTAATAAACCGGTAAAATCCTATTAACCGCGCATAACCGGAATCCATAACTAATTGCTTGAACTGGGATATGCTTTATCCTAGGGTAAGAAGAGAGCAAGGGAAAGAGCGAATCCCTGCCCCCGCCCCTCAACGGTGCACTTTTATTGTTAATCATATGATTAGGGAGTGATAGTTAATTGAAAGAGGCAATTGCGTTCGATCTGGATTTTATTAAATCCGAGGAGCACTATCTTTTACCCCGGTTGACTTCGATTGTTTTAACACAAAACCTTTATGACATCCTGTTCCAATATGTAATTACCCCGGAAAAGGAGGAAAGGCTTAAGGCTTTTATTTCGTTGTTGGAAGAACACATAAAAAGCAAATCTCAGGCTCCCTTCTCTATCCCGGCATCAGAATTGGAATTCATCGGGGAAGGCCTGCAGGAATTAAAGCTGCTTAACTGGATAGAGGTTCCCGTAGCGGAATTCAGTATCAGACTGAAAAACGGTGCTGATTCTCCGGAGGAAATGGAGGAAGTTTTGGAATTCCTCGGGGATATACTTACTTTTAAGCGTAAGGGAAACAGTGACTCTATATATGTCTATCCGAAAAGGTTCATAACTTAGGAAGATGAGGTGGGGAAGATGGCCACGTCGCTCCGCTCCTCGCAATGACAGGGGCGTTAGACATTCCGGGCTTGCCCATTGTCATTGCTATGAAAGGGGTTTTTAGACGCAGATTTACGCTGACCCTTCAGGCGCTGATGGACGCTGATGATATCTTAACCACTGAACAGCGGATGCCCTGACCCTTTTCGTTTACCGTGGTGCATGTAGTGCGTGAAAATTCCTAGACCCCTCACGCCTAAGGGTTAGTAAGCTAGCAGGGCTTCGCGTAGGATTTTCGCTCCTAATATAGAGGTGTTATCCCCTTGTTCGCAGGGAGGTGATATTTCTACCAGGTCAAACCCTACGATAGCCAATTCACCTAATCCATGCAGCATCTGCAGCAATTCGCGGGAGGTAAACCCTCCTGCTTCCGGGGTACCCGTAGCGGGCGCGAAGGCCGGGTCCAGGACATCGATATCCAAGCTTACATACACCGGCCGTCGGCCTATCTTCTCTTTGATTTCATCCAATGCACTAAGGAACTGGTCTAGATAAAGCCAGCTATGTAGCCGAGCAAAAGCTAATTCCTCCCGGGTGGCGGAGCGTATCCCCACCTGAAATAGTTTCTTAGGACCGATAATCTCTACTACCCGTCTCATCACGCTGGCATGGGAAAGCTCTTCCCCCAGGTAATCAGCCCTAAGGTCTGCATGGGCATCCATCTGTATTACGACTAAATCAGAGTACCGGCTGTGACAGGCTTTTATCAGCGGCAAGGTAACTAAGTGCTCCCCCCCGATAGAGAAGAGTTTCTTATTATCGCGCAAAAAGAAGCGGGCGGCTGATTCGATATTCTCCAGGCTACGCTCCACATTGCCGAAAGGTATTATTATATCCCCGGCATCATAAAAATTAATCTCTTCCAAGGACTTATCCTGGTAAACGCTGTATTCTTCTACCGCTTCGGAAACTTCCCGGATGCGGTAGGGGGCTAAACGGGTTCCGGGGCGGAAACTGGTAGTGGAGTCCAGGGGGATACCCAATAGTACCCGGTCACAGGTTTTAAAATCCCGGGAACTGCCCATGAAAAAGGCTTTTTGTTCTAGGATGTCAGCGATCTCTGTTAACATGGAACCCTGCCTCCATTCTTACACGGAATCTCCGACCCTTTTAGCAATTCAGGTGTATCCCCGTCCTATATATTACTCTATTATACTGCTGACAAAGGCCGGAAGTTGAAAAGCAGCTTCATGCACCTTTGTAGTATAGTATTTGCATCCCTGGTTATAAGGGTAAGCGGGTAATTGAGGGTCATATATTTTCGAACCTACGGTGAAGCTCCACAAGCCGCTCGGATAAGTTGGGATATTAGCCAGATATAATTTAGTTAGGGGAAATAGTTGTTTTATCCCCCCGTAAGCCATCTTAATAACATCCTGATTAAAAAAAGGTGATTCACTTTGTACCACGAGCATCCCGTCATCCTTAAGGGCGGTGTAAACGCTCTGGTAGAATTCGCCCGAAAACAATTGTATAGCCGGGCCTACCGGCTCGGTTGAATCAACGATTATTAAGTCGAAACTGTGCTGATGTTGCTTTACATATTCAATGCCGTCAGCTATCAGCACTTCTGCCTTAGGGTCACTAAAGGCCCGGGCTAAACCGGGGAAATAATCGCATGATGCGGCTACTACCCTTTCATCAATCTCCACTAAGGTAGCTTGAACTACCTCGGGATGCTTTACGACTTCACGCAGGGTCCCTCCGTCACCACCCCCGATAATGAGGACTTTTTCCGGATGGCGATGTGAATTTAAGGCTACTAGGCTAATCATTTCATGATATATAAACTCGTCTTTTTCTGTAGTCTGAACCATACCGTCTAATAACAGCATTTTGCCAAATTGTTCGGTTTCCACTACGGCGAGTTTCTGATATTTCGTTTCCTCGTGGCGCAGGGTTTCTGTAGCTTTGCAAGTAAGCCCTAATGATGGGGTCTGATATTCGGTAACCCAAAGTTCCAATTCTATTCCTCCCTTAATATGAGTGAGGGGTGAGGGGTGAGGCATGAGGGGTATTAAGTTTCCTACCCGCTACATCTTGCCGTTCAAGAGCCCCCCTTTTTTTATCATTGTTTGCGGTCCATGACCATGAAGGCTAGTATGAAAATAGCCCCCACCTGTCATTGCTATGAATAAGGACTAAAGATTGCCACGTCGCTTCGCTCCTCGCAATGACAAGGGCAGCATTTATTCGTTTACCGTGGTGCGCCCCGCGCGTGGGAATTCCGAGTTTTGCGAGGAACCTTTAGACCTATTCCGTTGGTGGCAGTGGCTCCCGGGCTATGGGGCTAGTACCACAGGGGTACGGCGGCAAAAGCGCAGCCGATTTTCTCTACCCGGTGTTCGGTGGAGGCAATTTTTATTTCTTCCAATTCCAAACCCCGTACCCGGAAAGCTTCTCGGCACATCTTTACGACCATTTCCTCGGCTTCCGCCTTAGTACAGTTTCCTTCGTATTCCATAATTACCCCAAAGCTATTCTTTTTAATTCCTACCGCTACGGCGGCGGCTATTAGGGCCCCGGGCTCGCAGCTAGTAATGGTTCCATAAGCAATCGGTAACAATGAACCTGCCGGTATCTCAAGACCCGGGGCGTATTCACAACCCGGGGGAAGGATGCTGCTAACTCTTAATAGGTTAGTATTGCCCACCCTGGCCTCTAATAAAGCTTTATCGAAGGCAGTGAGTTCGGTATCTCCTTCGCAGGAAGCAGCGGTAAGAAAATATTTTTTCGGTAATGGCAGCATAATTTAACACCTCCAGTCTCTTTTTGGACAACAGATTCATTATATATAAACCGCAGGAAATGTAAACATAGTAAATGCGAAAATGGGAGTTGCTATTTATTTTTCCTTAATGAATTGCAAGAAATTCTCTACCGCTTTGCGACGGGATTTCTGGCGGGGGTAAATAATGTAAAAGTAACGAGTGGAACCGGGCCCTTTTAGTTTGAGACTTTTAACCCGGCGATGGGGATATGCCTTTCCTATAGCCCAGCTAGAAACAATGGAAATACCTATCTCCGATTCTACTGAAGCTAGTGCGGCTTCGGTGCTCCCTGCTTCTATGCTTATATGCAAATCTTCCTTTTTAATGCCGTGTTTGCTGAGTAATTCTTCGGTAGCCTTGCGGGTACCTGATCCTTTTTCGCGGAATATCCATTTATCATGCAGTAAGTCTTCTACTTTTACCTCAGCCTGCCCGGCTAAGTGGTGGTTTTCCGGTACCAAGAGAAGAAGTTCATCCGGTAGCCATTTAAAGCCTTCTACTTTTCGGTTGGGCAGCCAAGCGCCGACTAAACCGATATCTAGTTCGCGATCGGCTATTTTTTTGTATATCTTTTCGGTATCGCTAATGTTTAAACTAATGCTGATATAGGGGAAGTTGTCGGCAAATTTTTTGATATAATCCGGAAGAATATATTGGCCGGGTATAGTGCTGGCGCCTAAGTTAAGGTTGCCCCTTTTGCTTTCGACTACTGTCTCCATAACACTATCGGTTCTTTCCAAGAGTTTTATTACTTCCCGCGCGCACTGATACAAGGTTTCCCCGGCCTCGGTCGGTTTTAGACGGCGACCCGCCCTTTCCAAAAGGAGAACCCCGTAGTAATCCTCTAAGGATTGGATTTGCTTGGTAACTGCGGGTTGGGACAGCCCGAATTCCTCCGCCGTCCTCGACAGGTTTTTAGTTTCAACTACGCGCACGTAGGTTTTAAATAGGTTCAGATTCATATAATCACACCATTCTTTAGTTAAAAAGTTAAGATTAGGGGTTAAGATTCCTCGCAAGCTCGGAATTCCTATGTAACAGAGCCACACCACGATAAACGAATAATAATGCTGCCCTCGTCATTGCGAGGAGCGAAGCGACGTGGCAATCTTCCCCTAGGGTAATATGTTTTGCGGGGGGAAGATTCCTCGCCAGGCTCGGAGTGACGTGGGGCGGCGCGATATGAATATACCAGCGAGCGATT
>CAYRCG010000061.1:0-11493 GCA_964422685.1 uncultured Syntrophomonas sp.
TGTCATTGCGAGGAGCGAAGCGACGTGGCAATCTTCCCCTAGGGTAATATGCTTTGTGGGGGGAAGATTCCTCGCAGGCTCGGAATGACACTAGGAGGCTATTTTCATATTAACCCCCATGGTCAGGGACCGCAAACAACGATGAAAAGGGAGTTTGGAGGCTCTTGAACGGTAAGGAATAGCGGGTAATTACTAATACCCCTCACTCCTCACCCCTCACGCCTCACCTTTTCATACTAACCCCCATGGTCAGGGACCGCAAACAACGATGAAAAGGGAGTTTGAGGGCACTTGAACGGTAAGAAGTAGCGGGTTTTCACTAATACCCCTCACCCCTTACCCCTCACGCCTCACCTTTTCATACTAACTTTCGATAAATATTTTGTCTAAACAACCTAGCTGGGGTAGAATAATCTAGAGTAATAATACGAACAGGGATTGGGATTAGATTAAGGAGGCAGGATCATGCAGCGGAAAATATATATAGAAAATATACCTTGCGAGCAAGCCTTACAAAAATTCTTTAAAGCGTTGGAGCAGAAAGATTACTTTAAAATTGAAAGTGAAGAAGTCGAAGTGCTTTTGAGCCATGGCCGCATCACCAGCCAAGCCGTTTATACTAATAGATCCTCCCCCCACTATGCAGCCTCCGCCATGGACGGGATAGCCGTCAAGGCTTCCAGCACCTTCGCCGCCCATGAAGCTAATCCCGTTAGTTTAAGGAAGGAACAAGATTATGCAGAGGTGGACACCGGTGACAGTGTCCCGCGCCAGTTTGATGCAGTAATAATGATAGAAGAGGTAAACTTCCTGGATGACCATGCCCAGATTATAAAGCCCGCCGTACCCTGGCAACACATACGGTCGGTCGGCGAGGACCTGGTAACCCATGATATGATAGTGCCGGTCTCTACCAGAATAGGGCCCTATGAATTAGCCTCCTTCCACACTGCCGGGGTGGAAAAAGTACCGGTGGTAAAAAAACCCCGCGTTGTAATAATTCCTACCGGTACCGAATTGGAGGAAAAAGCCTCTGACAATATGGAAGCAGGCAAAATCGTAGAATCAAATAGCCGTATGATTTCTGCCCTTTGTGCAGAATGGGGGGCAATTCCCCTTCGCCACGAGATAGTAGTGGACGACCCCGAACTCCTAAGACAAGCCGTAAAGAAAACCAAAGATAATGCCGATATACTGATAATCTGTTCCGGTTCTTCCGCCGGTCGGGAAGATTATACTTCCTCAATAATAGAGGAATTTGGTCAAGTATTAGTACACGGTGTTGCCATCCGTCCAGGGAAACCGGCCATTCTGGGAATTATTGATGGAAAACCCGTTGTTGGGGTACCTGGCTATCCGGTATCGGCGCAACTGATTTTTAATCTTTTCGCTCGTCCCCTAATATTTAAAAAACAGGGCTTAAAGTTGCCGGATTCTGATAAAGTTACTGCTTTTGCCTCTAGAAAAATAGCTTCTTCTATGGGAGTAGATGAATATATATATGTAAACCTAGCTCATATCAAAGATGAATATAGGGCTTACCCCTTAAACCGCGGTGCCGGTATTAGTAGCATCCTGGTTAAAACCGATGGGTTTATTTGTATAGAAAGGGGAAACGAAGGCCTACAGGCAGGAGAATCCTGCCAGGTATCATTACTGCGCCCCCGCCAAGAAATTGATCATAGCCTAATTGCCATAGGCAGCCATGATATGACTATTGATATTTTAGGAAATGTGCTCAAGAAACAGCATGGTATACGCCTGGTGTCAAGCAACGTCGGTAGCATGGGGGGAATAATGGCCCTGCGCCGTCAAGAAACCCATTTTGCCGGCATTCACCTGCTAGATACGGAAAGTGGGGTATATAATTTAAGCTATCTGGAAAAATATCTCCCCGGGATAAGCTGGATTTTGCTACACTTGGTCAAACGCGAACAGGGATTAATCATCAAAAAAGGTAATCCATTGCAAATATCGGGATTGCCGGACCTGCTACGGAGTGAGGTTCGTTATATAAACCGGCAAAATGGGGCCGGTACCAGGATACTATTCGACTATTTATTAGCCCGTGAAGGAATTGATCATGAGACTATAAACGGTTATAACCGCGAAGAATTTACCCATTTAGCCGTGGCGGCGGCGGTTAAAAATGATGCCTGTGATGCCGGCATGGGAATATACGCCAGCGCCCGGGCCCTAGACCTGGATTTTATTCCCTTAAGTGAAGAACGCTATGATCTTTGCATTCTCCCTGATTTAATCGGGGAACAAAAACTCGAATTACTTTTAGAGGCTATCGGTTCCACCGTGTTTCGCCGGCATGTTAGCGATTTCGGGGGATATAACCTAGAAGATTCGGGACAGATAATACATTATAACAATTGATTTTAATCATTACTTATTATAATAATGTAGTATAATACATCAATTTGCAGGGAAACCCGGCTTTTATGTCGAAATAAATCATGATACTATAGCAAAAATCCCGTTTATTGCGACGGGTATCGACGGGTATATAATATAAACTGAGTGATAGGTTTATGCAGGCTACGCATACTACTAGTTTTAATGGCGGAATCAAATTCAGAAAGGGGTTGGATACCTATATCAGTCGAACTCGACCGGGGTAAAAAACAAAGGAAGGGGGAAGGTTCATTTTAACCCTGAATTCATGCGCTATTACCGCTATGTTTATGGGTAGGAAATATATTTGATTGTTATGAAATGGTTTGTTCATTCAGGGTGTTAGTATTCTGTACAAGATGTTATAATCTTTACAGTAAGAAAATTAAATAGTGGGGAAAGGAGAGTGTGGTTTCTATGAAGGTTACCCGCAGGCAATTCCTCAAGGTAACCGGGGCTACAGCGGCAAGTTTTGCATTAGTTGACCTAGGTTTCAATATGCAAGCAACCGCATCAGCAGCCAAAGGACTGCGAATCAAGAATGTAACCCCGACACCTACGGTTTGCCCCTATTGTGCCTCAGGCTGTGGCTTGGTAATCTACGCTGAACGGGATGCTGACGATAACTTTGTTAAATTACTCAGCGTCCACGGCGACCCGGACAACCCGATTAATCAGGGGGGGGCATGTTCCAAAGGCGCCGCGATGTTTAACCTCCGGGAAATATATGATGAGAGAACCGGAGAACAGATGATTAATCCAAAGAGAGTACAAAAACCACTGTACCGGGCCCCCGGTAGCGACAAGTGGGAAGAAAAAGATTGGGATTGGATGCTAGATAGAATCGCCGAGAGAGTGAAGGAAACCCGGGATAAGGAGTTTATCCACAAAGAGAAACTAGAAGATGGCAGTGAACTAATCGTCAACCGTACCGAGAAAATCGCCTCCATTGGCGGCTCCGGCCTAGATAATGAGGAATGCTATATATTGTCGAAGATGATGCGTGCTTTGGGACTGGTTTATCTCGAAACTCAGGCCCGTATCTGACACTCCTCCACGGTCGCAGGTTTGGGACCATCATTTGGACGCGGAGTAATGACTAACCATATAGTAGACCTTAAGAATACCGATTGTGCCCTGATTATGGGCAGCAATGCGGCGGAAAATCACCCTATCAGTATGAAGTGGTTGCTGAAGGCCAGAGAAACCCGGGGGGCTAAAATAATTCATGTTGACCCCCGTTTTACCCGTACTTCGGCCCGTTCGGATATCTATTGCCCTATGAGATCAGGTACTGATATTCCTTTTCTGGGCGGCATGATGAAGTATATTATCGATAACGAACTCTATCATAAGGATTATGTAGTTAATTACACTAATGCCTCTTTCCTGGTAAAAGAAGAATTCGGCTTTGAGGATGGCTTATTTTCTGGATATGATGCAGAAAAACGGAGCTACGATGTAAGCAGTTGGAATTACCAGGTAGACGAAGCCGGTCTTCCTTTGAAGGATCCTACATTGCAAGACCCCCGTTGCGTTTTTCAACTATTGAAAAAACACTATGAGCGCTATGATATAGACAGTGTTTGCAATATCACCGGAACCCCGAAGAATAAATATATGGAAGTTCTAAAGGCCTTTTGTGCTACCGGTGCTCCGAACAAAACCGGCACCATAATGTATGCCATGGGCATTACCCAACACACTGTGGGCAGTCAGAATGTACGCGCTTTTGCCATGGTGCAGCTTTTGCTGGGTAATATGGGAAGACCCGGCGGCGGGGTAAACGCCCTGCGCGGGGAGAATAATGTGCAAGGTGCTACCGATATGGCCCTGCTCTTCCACATTATCCCGGGATATATCGATTCACCTGTTAATACCGCTATTAATAAAGACATGCTTTCTTTCATCAGGGCGCAAACCCCTGGTGCCGCTAAACTGCCGTTTACTAACCTAGAGGAGTTCAGAGAATTGGTAAAGGCAGGATTCCCCAATTCCGGTTTCAAAATCAACACCTCCAAATGGGTAATCAGTCTTTTCAAGGCTTGGTGGGGTAAAGCCGCTAACGAAGCGAACGATTTCGCCTACCACTATATGCCTAAACGGGAAGCCACGAAGAATTACTCCCACATGGCCATGTTTGAAGCCATGCATAGGGGTGAAATCGATGGCCTGTTTGTAAACGGCACTAATCCGGTTGTCGGCGGACCTAATGCTAACAAAGAACAGGAAGCCCTGACCAAATTGAAATGGATGGTTTCCGTTGACCTGTGGTTGAATGAGACCGCGGATTATTGGACCTATCCCGCCTGGGAAAGAACGGTTAAAAATCCCGATGTGCCCACCTACACTCCGGCTGATATTCAGACCGAGGTATTTTTCCTCCCGGCAGCCGCCGTCTACGAAAAAGAAGGCACCGCTGCCCAGACCGGCCGTTGGGTACAATTCCGCTGGAAAGGTGCTGACCCGGTGGGTGAGTCCAAAGCCGACCTTTGGATATACAACGAACTAGCTAAGAGAATCAAAAAACTCTATGCCGGTAGCACCAAGCCCCAGGATGAACCTATCGTCAATCTGCATTGGGACTATGATGACGAGCACGGGCATGATGATATCATGAAGGTAGCTCTGGAACTCTGCGGTTATAATGTCGCTGACGGCAAGCCGGTAGAAGGTTTTGCTAAATTAAGCGATAATGGTTCCACCGCCTGCGGTTGCTGGGTCTACTGCGGCGCTATGACCTATAAAGACGGTAAGATTATTTACAAAACGCAAAACCGTGATAATAAGGATAACTCTAAAACCGGTTTGGGTCTATACTCCAACTGGGCTTGGAGTTGGCCCATGAATCGCCGCATTGTTTACAACCGCTGCTCAGTGCAGCCGGATGGAATGACCCCCTGGCCAGGTGATGAAGATAGGCAGCTAATTCGCTGGGATCCCAATGAACCCGCCGACCCGACTAAACCCGAGGTCCTAGGTGCCTGGGTGGGCGATGATGTGCCTGACTTCCTCAAGCCGACTAGTCCCGATAAACCAGCCTTTACCGGGCCCTTTATCATGCGGCCGGAGCTAAAAGGCTGTCTGTTTGCCCCCGGTGCCTCTATGAAGGATGGTCCCTTCCCCGAGCATTACGAGCCTTGGGAAAGCCCGGTGGAGAACTTACTGAACAAGCATAATTTGAACCCGGCCACGAAGGTTTGGGAGCCGGATAAGCAAGGAACTTCAGATAAATTCCCCATTATCGGAACTACCTACCGGGTGGTCGAGCACTGGCAGACCGGTGCCTTAACCCGTAACCTGCCCTGGTTAGCTGAACTTATGCCCGACATGATGGTTGAGCTGAGTGAACAGCTGGCCCATGAAAGGGGCATAAAGAATGGGCATAAGGTTATCATCTCCACTACCCGTGGTGATATTGGGGCAGTTGCCTGTGTTACCAAACGTTTCAAGCCCTTTATCGTTAATGGCAAAACGGTTCATGAAATCGGCCTCCTATGGCATTATGGCTTCAAAGGCTATGCCACCGGTGATCCGGCCAACCGCCTGACTCCGCATATAGGTGACGCCAATACCATGATTCCGGAATACAAAGCATGGCTATGCGACATAAGGAGGGCTTAAGATGGCTAATTTAACAAATCTTTATGATGTAAGCAAATGTACAGCTTGTCGCGGTTGCCAGATAGCTTGTAAGGATTGGAATCAGCTTCCCGCAGTTATCGAGCCATTTAAAGGCAACTACCAGACCCATAAAGATACCAATGGTGACACCTTCACCATTGTAAAATTCATCGAGCATGAGGACCCGGTCGACGGAGTGCAATGGAATTTTCTTAAATACCAGTGTATGCACTGCTTTGACCCCGCTTGCATGAAGGTTTGCCCGCGGCAATGCTATTCCAAAAACGAATGGGGAGCAACCATTCATGACCCAGAAAGGTGTATAGGCTGCCAATACTGCACTTATGCCTGTCCCTTTGAAATACCCAAATACCGCAAAAGAGAAGATATCGTTACCAAATGTAACCTATGTTTTGACCGAGTAGATGAAGGACTCACTCCGGCTTGTGTTCGCACTTGCCCGACCGGAGCCCTATCCTTTGGACGCAGGGATGAATTATTACAGAAAGCCGAAGAAAGGGTAAAATTCTTAAGGTTCAACGGCTTTCCCAACGCAACCATCTACGGTAAACTGGAATTAGGTGGTTTGAATAAGCTTTATATTCTAACCGATACACCGGATAAATTCGGTCTGCCGGTCAATCCCAAGGTATCCGGCAACACTATATTCTGGCAAGATTGGATTAAGCCTTATTTTGGCTGGCTGATCCCGCTGGCGCTGGCCGGCTCTGCCACCAGTTTCGTTACCACTAGGCTTTTGGCCAACAAACATGATGCACACTCGGCGAAGGGGGGCGTGAATAATGCAACTGATACCGGAATATAGAGCTGACCTCCCCCGGGTAGAAAGATTCAATTTCCTGGCTCGTTTCTCCCATTGGGGGCATACCGTAACATTCCTTATATGTCTATTTACCGGTCTGGTTCTTTTCCTGAATGGGGTTGATTGGCTGGCAGCCATATTCGGCGGTTATTCCGGAGCCGGTTTAGTACACCGGATATCCGCAGTCCTTATGACTCTAGTAATCGCTATAGGCGCAGTTTTCGGCTTCAAGGGCATAATAGAGTGGATAAAAGACCTCTTACGCTTTGGGGTAAATGACATTATATTCGTCATGAAGTTTCCTTTTGAGTTTTTGGGATTCCCGGTAAAAATGCCACCCCAGACCCGCTTCAACGGCGGTGAAAAAGGTAACTCCATGTTAACCCCTACCAGTGTCCTTTTACTGGTCTTGAGCGGGTATATTATGTGGTTCCCCACCATCTTCCCCTCCGGCGTGGTAAGGGTGGCCTACTGGACCCATGATATCGCGATGGTACTGGCTACTTTCATGGTCTGCATGCACGGCTATCTCGGTTCCTTCCATCCCGGTTCAGGTGAATCCTTCTGGGGTATGTGGAAAGGCACCGTAAGATCAGATTGGGCTAAACACCATCATTCCATCTGGTATGAGGAAACCTACGGAGACAAAGAAGAAGATCAGGACAAAACTGAATAGTATTCCCGGCAAAAAAGGGGGGTTTTCCCCCCTTTTGCTTTACTCAGGCCTTTTTTTAAGGCATACTGTATAAACGAAAATTGATATAGAGGTGATTAAATTTGTCGGAGCACACTATACTGGTTTCCTTGCCGGAGGGCTATGTAGAGTTTTTCAAAAACCTGGAAAGTTGGGAGAACGAAGAAAGCATAAAATTGAAAAATAGATATAGACCACCATCACAGGTGAATTTTCTGAAGAAACTAGAAGAGGAAAAAAAACCATTAATCCTGCAGGTTAATCCCCATATAGATGCTGACCTTTACCGCGAAGTGTTTTCGGAACTTTTGGACTTTATGAGCCTTAAACGCCCGGAGACTGCCTCCCAGCTTGAGCTTATAAAAAACAATCTCCAGCAACTCGATTTCACCAATATTATATCCTCCTTTATCGCTATGCAAGCGGAGGAAATTGCAAAAGCAGCGGAAAAAGCGAATATTCCCGGCGAATTATTCTTCTTTTTGCTAGATCATGCGATGCGTCCGTTTCTTCGCATCCTCGCCACACCTTATCAGGAAGACTTACACAGTGAGCACTTTTATTGGGATTTCTCCTCTACCTGCCCGATTTGTGGGAGCAAATCGCATTTCAGTAGATTGCAATCTGAAGACGGGCAACGTTTCATGTTCTGTGATCGCTGTTTTTCGGAATGGAATGTCCGCTATCTCTTCTGTGTACACTGCGGTCATGATCGGCCCGGAGATATCCGTTACTTGAATGTGGAAAATGATGAGGCCTATAAATTATACCTTTGTGATAATTGTAAAGGATATCTGAAGACTTTCGATGAGCGCCCCGGCGGAGAAATGGTTGACCTCTACATCGCCAATATAGAAACAATTTACCTCGATATCCTCGCTCAAGAAAAAGGCTATACCAGCCATGATGAATAACGGAAGGCGGAGGGCAGAAAGCGAACCATTCCGGGACCCTGTGACCTTGTCCTAGCAAGGGGTATTGCAACAATGCTTCCCCCCTTTTCGCCATTAGGAGTTCTTAGACCATAATATTAAAGGAGACCGGGTTTAGCCCGGTCTCCTTTTGATGTTCCTTTTCGTTAAGGGTGAGGAAGGTTCCTAACCTGTTCTTAGAGCTAACGAAACTTGCATTATAACCATTGCTCGCTAAAAGCAAACCCTACAGGCATCAAAGCTTATGCCATTAAGAACCCTTACTATAAAACTAATTAATTTTCTCCAAACGGGCCGCAGACACCTTGTATTCAGGAATACCCGCCACCGGGTCCAAAGCCGCAGCATTTGTCAAAGCATTGGCCGCAGCTTCGCTGAAATGGAAGAAGGTGAATATTACATTCTCCTTTACTATATCGGTTAATTTAGCTTTTAGTTCTATACTGCCCCTGCGGGTAACTACACGGGTCATCTCCCCGTCTATAATGCCTAATTTGGCTGCAGTATCCGGATTTACCTGTATTTCATTTTCCGGCTGGTGCATATCCAAGGCCGCTACCCGTCTGGTCATAGTGCCTGTATGATAATGGAAAAGGCTGCGTCCGGTGCTCAGAATTAACGGATATTCAGCATCAGGGAGTTCTGCCGGCTCCTTGAATTCTACCGCATGGAACAAACCTAGTCCCCGGGAAAATTTTTCTTTATGCATTACAGGGGTTCCCGGATGATCCTCAGTCGGGCAAGGCCAGTGCAAGCCTTTACCCTCCAGGCGCTGGTAGGTCATACCGGCATAGGAGGGAGTAAGGGCTCGGAGTTCCTCAAATATCTCCTCCGGGGAGGAATAGCTCATGGGATAACCCAAGCGGTTGGAAAGCTCGCAGATAATCTCATAATCCTGACGGGCCTCACCCGGGCTGCTTACCGCCTTGCGCACCAGTTGC
This sequence comes from uncultured Syntrophomonas sp., assembly GCA_964422685.1. Taxonomy (GTDB): domain Bacteria; phylum Bacillota; class Syntrophomonadia; order Syntrophomonadales; family Syntrophomonadaceae; genus Syntrophomonas. The sequence continues at coordinate 9,418 of CAYRCG010000061.1, forward strand.
ACTCTTCTTTCGGTATTACTAAAGGTTCCGTATTTCTCCGCGAAGGATACGCCGGGGAATACCACATCGGCTCTCTGCGCGGTTTCCGTTAAGAATATATCCTGTACCATCAGGAAATCCAAATTATCCAGGGCCTCCGCTACATGGCCCAGATCGGGATCACTTACCATGGGATTCTCTCCCAGGACCAATAACCCCTTTAATTCACCGTGATGCGCCTTGTTTATAGCCGCAGTCAAGGTCAATCCATTCTGCCCGGATAGCTTCACTCCCCAAGCCTTTTCAAATTTCTCCCGATTAGCCTCTATGCCCACACCTTGGTAAGCGGTGAATACCACCGGCAAAGCACCCATGTCACAGGCTCCCTGCACATTGTTCTGTCCCCGCAAAGGGTTCACCCCGGTGCCCGCTTTGCCCAGATTACCGGTCAACAGGGCTAAGTTACAACAGGATTTGACATTATCGGTCCCCGTGCTATGCTGGGTTATCCCCATAGCATAACAAAGTGCAGCCCTTTCGGCCTCGGCATATATCCGAGCCGCTTGACGGATAGTTTCCGCCGGCACCCCAGTTATCGGCTCAACATATTCCGGGGTGTATTTCTCTACTACCTGAGCGAAAGCTTCATAGGCTTCCGTACGATTTTCGATGAATTCCTTGTCCATCAGGCCTTCGCTGATAATGACATTCATCATCCCATTAAGCAAAGCTACATCAGTTCCCGGCCGGAATTGCATATAGACATCCGCTATTTGGGCCAATTCGATCTCGCGCGGGTCGGCCACAATCAGCTTAGCACCATTTTCCCGCACATTCTTGCGAATCTTATACCCGATTACCGGGTGGTTTTCCGTAGTGTTAGTTCCGATTAGGAAAATAGCCGTAGCATCTTTCTCTAATTCACCGATGGTATTTGTCATTGCTCCACTACCGAATGCTGCCCCCAGACCGGCGACAGTAACGGAGTGTCAGAGGCGGGCGCAGTGATCGACATTATTGGTGCCGATAGTAGCCCGCATGAACTTCTGCGCTAGATAGTTCTCCTCATTGGTAAAACGAGCCGAGGAGAACATGGCCAGGCTATCAGGGCCATTCTTATCTTTAATCTCTTTGATTTTATCAGCGGCGAAATCCAAAGCCTCGTCCCAAGAGGCCGGACGCAGTTCGCCATTTTCCCGAATCAAGGGAGTGGTCAATCTATCCGGGGAATGAATGAAATCCCAGCCAAAACGACCCTTGACACAAAGGGCCCCCTTGTTCACCGGACTCCAATCCGCATCCCGATTGGAGGTAACGCCAACTACGCGGTCATTATTGACATTCAGCTCCAGGGTGCATCCGGTACCGCAATAGGTACAGGTAGTAAGCACCTTCTCGTTCTGGGCTGGTTTGCCCTTGCCGGCTGATACCTTGCTGGTCAAAGCACCCACCGGACAAACCATAATGCACTGGCCGCAAAAGACGCAGGTGGAATCAGCCAATCCGCCGTCAAAAGGAGCGGCTATCTTAGCATGATGTCCCCGGTCTTTAACATTTATCGCCCGGGCCCCGGTTATCTCTTCGCAAACACGGACACAGCGGGTACACATGATACATTTATCATAATCCCTTTCGATAAAGGGATTGGGATCGTCCATGCCGAAATGGGGACCCTCACCCGCATAACGGGATTCCTTCACCCCGTAGCGATACATATAATCCTGCAGTTTACATTCCCCATCCTTTTCACAGGTGGGGCATTCGAATTTATGCCGGGCAGCTAACAATTCCAAGATGATTTTGCGGGATTCCACCACATCTTCGCTCTCGGTCTGAACCACCATGCCGTTCTCTGCCGGCGCAACACAACTAGCAACCAAAGCCGGGCGTCCTTTGACATCCACAACGCACATGCGGCAGGAGCCGGCTAATCTTAGGTCCGGGTCATAGCATAGGGTGGGTATATCAGCTCCCGCCTGGCGGCAGGCATCCAGTAACATAGTACCCCTAGCTACTTCGATTTCTTTGCCATCTATAGTTAATTTTATCATTGCTCTCCCCCCTTACGCGTATTGCAGAAGTTTTCTTCTGTATTCA
>CAYRCG010000062.1:0-3157 GCA_964422685.1 uncultured Syntrophomonas sp.
AAGGACGGACAAATCCTTGATTTGTTATAATAACTCCTCCTTCATAAGAGAACACTTTGTGTTCTCTTTTTTTTTGGGTCATATTTTCCTTCCCACTCTCGTATTCTATTAAAAGGAATTATGAGGGGGAGGTAATTATGCCCAGTAAAGTGATAAGTCTTTTGGCTCTGATTCTTCTAGCGCTATGTCTGATGAGTGGTGGCTGTTACTCCGAGGCCCCCGAACAGAAATTGAAAGCATGGAAAGACCTTATAAAACTGGCTCCGGAGGACAAAACAGATACGAAAGAAAAAAATAACCGGGAAAGCCCAAACCCCACGGGGGACAAAGTCCAGACTATTAAAGTCAAACTTTATTTTGCCCAGGATGGCATAGAGGAACTGGTTATGGAAGAAAGGGAGATAAGTAAGGAGGAAGGCATCGCCCGCAGCACTATACAAGAACTACTGCAGGGTCCGGACAACCCGGCTCTTCAGGGGGTGTTTCCGGTGGGATGCAAGCTTCGGGACATTAATATAAAGCCCGATGGAACCCTGATATTGGATTTCAGCTCAGAACTTAACCACCTGAAGAATAGGGCGGAGGAAAAACAGATGATTGATGCGGTTGGCCGAACTATGGCTCAATTTACATCGGTTAAACGACTAGTTTTCTTAATCGAAGGGCAAGGAATAGATATAATAAAGGGGGAAGTGGACTATACTTTGCCCATTAAGATATATCGATAGAGCGCTTTTAGCTAAGTGCACCTCGGTTATTTATGAATCTACGGGAGACTCTGCTAGTTGGGGGTCTCCTATTTTGTGTTGCGGGGTAATATATCTGGTAATATATAATGGTATGTAAACAGGTATATCTTGACTCTGATAAAAAGAGGTGTAGATCTTGGGAAATAATAAACCCATAGGCATTTTCGATTCCGGGGTAGGAGGACTAACCGTAGTAAAATCCTTAATGGAGAAAATGCCCGGTGAAAGCTTTATCTATTTTGGGGACACCGCGAATGTACCCTATGGCAATAAATCTGAAAAACAGCTTTTTGCTTATGCCCATAGGATCATTTCCTTCCTTATTAACAAGCAGGTAAAAGCGATTATAGTAGCTTGCGGTACTCATTCCTCGGTAACCCTTCCTTATCTTTTGGGGGATTACAATCTGCCCATGTTCGGGGTAGTAAAGGCCGGTGCTCGTTCAGCAGCAAGTTCAAGCTGTAATGGGAAAATAGGGGTAGCAGCGACACAAGCTACTGTAAACAAACAGGCGTTTACCCAAGAGATACTAGAGTTAGGACCCGCCTTCCAGGTTTTTGAGATGGCTTGCCCCCGCTTTGTCCCTTTGGTCGAAGCCGGTAAATTAAATAACGCCGAAACTCGGGAGGCGGTAGCAGAATACCTAGGGCCCTTACTTGCAAGGGGTATTGATACTTTGGTCCTAGGCTGCACCCACTATCCTTTCTTAATGAATGCTATTAGCGAATTTGCCGGTGAACAACTAAAGCTGATAGATACTTCTTGTGAGACAATCAATGAGTTAGAGGAGGTATTTCGTGCCCGTAATCTTTTTAACTACGGTGACGAAGAACCGCGGCACGAATTCTACGTTAGCGGACAGGATGATTCCTTCATTAACGTAGGTAGGCTTTTGATGGGTGATATAATAAATGATATTCACAAACTAGATTGGGATTGAGGTGGCAGTAATGGGCAAAATCGGTTTTACCACCAGTATTCCGGTGGAAATATTATTAGCAGCAGGGAAGACTCCGGTGGATCTGAACAATATCTTCATCAATGCCGCTAGTCCCCAATCTTTGGTGGACCTAGCGGAAGAAGAAGGTTACCCCCGCAATTGCTGCAGTTGGATAAAAGGACTATACGCTACCGGTCTGAATTATGATATGGAAGCAATAATTGCCGTTATGCACGGGGATTGCAGCAATACCCAGGCGCTTATGGAAACCCTGCAATTAAAAAACAAAAATATAATTCCCTTTGCCTTCCCCTATGACCGGGAGCGAGCGCGACTAGAAGCCTCAGTGGACAAGCTGATGCAATATTTCGGCGTGGATATGGCTGGGGTTTTACAAGCCCAAGAAGGGCTTAAGAACATTCGCTCCTTATGCCGGGAGATAGACCGGATGACCTGGCAGGATAACTTGGTCACCGGCAAAGAAAACCACTATTATTTGCTATGCTCCAGCGATTTTAACGGTGACCCGGATTCTTTCGCAGCGGAATTGCAAGATTTTATCACGGAAGCGGCAAAGAGGAGGCCTATCGAGGATGAAGTACGACTGGCTTACATAGGGGTTCCCCCTATTTTTACTGACCTATACCAACAGTTAGAGCTCATGGGAGCCAGGGTGGTGTTCAACGAAGTTCAAAGGCAGTTCTCCATGCCTACGGAAGCTGAAGGTATTATTGAGCAGTATTTACGCTATACTTATCCTTATGGGGCTTTTGCTCGTTTGGAGGACATCGAGGAGCAGCTCTGCTTTAGAAATGTGCGGGGCATAATCCACTATACCCAAACATTCTGCTTTCGCCAGATAGAGGATCTCATATTCCGGGAAAAACTAAAGCTTCCTTTTCTAACCCTGGAGGGAGATCGCCCTGGTAAGCTGGATGCCCGAAGCAGAATGCGCCTGGAATCGTTCGTGAGTATGTTGAAGTAATGGACATAGGAGTAGGAAAATGCTGATAACAGGAATGGATTTAGGCTCCAGAACGACAAAGATAATCGAAATGGATGATCAAAGGATTATTAAGTATAAGCTATATGATACAATAACTTTCTACCGGACATATGGGATAATCAGGGACGGAGAAATGAATATTGATTTAGCCGGGTTGGGGTTTGGCGATAAAATGATTGTTGCTACCGGTTATGGCAAGATCAGTGTAAAAATAGCCGGGGCGCTGCAGATACCGGAGATTCAGGCTCATGTCTATGGGGCCTTATGGCAAAGTGGTTTGGAGGATTTCACCCTTCTAGATATAGGGGGACAGGACACTAAAGTAGTACAAGTTAGAAAGGGGCAGATGGCGGATTTTTTGACCAATGACCGCTGTGCCGCTAGTTCCGGGCGTTATTTGGAGAATATGGCCGCAGTATTGGACATGAGCCTGGAAGAACTATCGTCCTATAGTGAGGAAGC
>CAYRCG010000062.1:3257-6278 GCA_964422685.1 uncultured Syntrophomonas sp.
TATGGGGACAGGGGCAGGGAAAAGCCGAATGACAACCATGGGGGTTTATAGTAGGATAATTTAATCATAAATATATATTTGGAGGTTGACTAATGGCAAGACCCAAAGATAGGGCTAATGATCAGATGCGTGCGATAAAAATAATCCCCGGCTTTCAAAAGTATCCAGATGGTTCGGTCCTTATCGAGACCGGTGACACCCGGGTAATGTGTTCTGCTATGGTAGAGGAAAAGGTACCCCCTTTTCTCCGGGGGAAGGGTTCCGGTTGGGTTACCGCCGAATATTCCCTGCTACCTTCTTCTACGGCAACTAGGACCCAGCGAGAGGCCAGCAGGGGAAGAATTAGTGGTCGGACCTCGGAAATACAGAGACTAATCGGCAGGTCACTACGGGCGGTAGTGGATTTAACAGCTATGGGCGAGCGTACCCTGTGGATAGATTGCGATGTTTTGCAGGCCGATGGGGGTACACGGACGGCGGCCATCACCGGAAGCTTTGTGGCCCTTTATTTAGCGTTCAAAAAGTTAAAGGAAAAAGGCATTATTGAGACTATTCCAGTTAAAGATTTTGTAGCCGCTATTAGCGTAGGCATTGTCAATGCAATACCGGTTTTGGACCTGGAATTCGTAGAGGACTCGCAAGCAGATGTAGATATGAATGTGGTAATGACCGGGAATGGCGATTTTATAGAGATTCAGGGAACGGCTGAAGGATGCGTCTTTAACCGGGCGGAACTAGACCAACTGCTGGAATTGGCCGGCAAAGGCATCAGGGAGCTTATTGCCTTAGAGAAAAACATATTGGAGGTCTAAAGAATGCGCGGGGAACTGTTGCTGGCCACTAAGAATAGGAATAAGAAAGTAGAATTACAAGGACTTCTTTACGGATTAGACATAGACATCATCACTTTGGAAGAAATACCTTCTCTGGGGGAGATAAAAGAAGACGGTGAATCATTTGTGGAGAACGCTATTAAAAAGGCCGTCTATACAGCCAAAGCCAGCGGCAAGGTATCACTGGCAGATGATTCGGGGTTGGTAGTCGATGCCCTCGGGGGGAAGCCGGGAATCTACTCGGCGCGTTTTGCCGGTGAACCGGCCAATGACGAGGAGAATAACCGTAAACTGCTTACACTAATGGAAACGGTTGGGGAAAGACAAAGGACAGCAAGATTCATTTGCGTTATTGCCCTGAGTGACCCGGAGGGGAATGTAGAAACAGTGGAGGGAAGATGTGAGGGAAGAATAGCCTTTTCCGCCAAGGGAAGGGAAGGATTCGGTTACGATCCCCTTTTTATACCCCAGGGTTATCTCCAAAGCTTTGCTGAGCTATCGGCGGAAACCAAAAACCTTATTAGCCACCGGGGAAAGGCCTTACAACTTGCCCGTCCGATTATAGAGGCGATGTTTCGAAATAGAATCCTAGTGGAAAGTAAGGAGTGAGGGGTAGCTCCCCGCAATGACGGAGTGTCGCTGCGCTTCTAACGATGACGGAGAGGTTGCTGCGTTTCTCGCCATGAACGAAAGGAGAGAGTCTATGAGTGACATGAGACCTATCATTCCGAGCTTTGCGAGGAATCTTACCCCCGTTTTCGCTGTGAGTTGAAGGCTTGCGAATACGGGATAATTGTAAGAAGCCTATTCCAGCGGTGAAAACTAATTTTGGAATGAGACCATGTCTAATGCTAAATAGGCAGGAAAATATAACATTATGTCAAATATATTAATAAGTAGGTTTTTGTTCGCTTTCCCGCTGTTTTTCAGCAATTAAATATCTTTTTAGAGGAAAAATCTTATCCTTGTCGAAGCTATTTTAGGATACTTGAGATAAGAGGGTAATCTATGAGGGAATACATAATCTATGTTTTGTTAATCTTTATGCCTATAGGGGCAATGATGGGGTGTTTTTTGAAAAAAGAGGGGTTGGGAAATAGAAACACAGCTATTATCCTCGCCTTTTCTTTGCTCATTATTATAACCTTCCCGATTATGTTGGTGCGGTTAGGACTTATAACCTCCTTTTTGAGCTATTTGCTGCTCATTGTTGTTGTTACCCGCTATTTATTGACTACAGAGGAAGATTTGCTTCCCCAAACTAAAGGACGTTTAGTTACCGGACGTGAGCTAGAAAAACTTATGGAAACTATCGAATCCGGATGGGATAAGAACTTGCCTAATATGCGAGTAGAAGATTATGAGTTGCTCACAGAGGATTCATTGCACACCGATTTACGGGACGAGATGCCCGAAGCGGCAGCGACTTATGAACCCACTGTTTTAACGGAAACTATAGACGATAAAGACTCAGTAGAGGAAGAAGAACCAGCGGTGGAAAGCCAGGGAATTGCATCCGAAACAACAGGTGAGGAACTGGAGGCGAAGATAGAAGTAGAAGTAGAGGATTTACCTATGGCTGCGGAAGAAACAGAGGATACAAAGGATATAGAAGAAACAGTAGATACAGGCGTAACAAAAATAATCAGCGAACCGGAGTCTGCAACCGAGACAGGAGCTGCAGAAAAACTGATTTCTTCCAGAGAAGAAAAAGTGGAAACACCCATCGAGCTTGAGTTATTGCCTTTGGGAACAACAGGGGAAATAGCGGTTGACTCCGCAGAACATATAAAGGAGCTGCCGGAGGAAAAGGCTAAAGATAAAGATGAGATAAAGAAGGCAGCGGAAGAGGATAGCGCTATAAGGATAGGAATAGGGGCAGAACAGCCAGCCAAAATAGAAGAAATAGCAGAATCCATAGCGATAAAGGGAATAGACAAAGAGGAAAAATCCGCAGAATACATGGAGGAACTGCCAGAGGTTAAGGTGGAGGGAATAGAGGAAATTAGCGAAAAATCTGATGAGGGTATCGGTCTGGGACATAAAGAAAGGCCGGTAGGGGATACCGTAGAAGAATTTATCGCTAAGGAAGAGCCTCTCCCCGCAGAAGAAGGAGCTATAATCATTGAAGCCGAAGCCGAAGCCGAAGCCGAAGCCGAAGCCGAAGCCGAAGCCGAAGCCGAAGCCG
>CAYRCG010000062.1:6378-11405 GCA_964422685.1 uncultured Syntrophomonas sp.
AAGTTGAGATCGGAATCGAAACCGAAGCCGAAACTGAAGTAGAGATAGAAACAGAAAAGCTAAGTCCGGTTGAGGATTTACCGGTGGATGTTTACCGAGAGGAACCGGTAGAAACGGCAGAAGAGGTTAAATCCGTTACGGGTGATAGTGATGCACAGATATTTGATCTAATTGAACAAGGTTTCTGGTACAAGGAAAGGGGCAACCTGCCGGAAGCGGTTGCTTGTTTTGAATTGGCATGGGATATAACTATAGATGACGAATTGAAAAGGAATCTAGGCATAGAGTTGCTTAACATTTTTGGCTCTTTTGAAGAAAACTGATTTAATCGGTTAGTATGAAAAAGTGAGGTCATTCCCAGCCTAAGGCGCATTTTCGTTATCATTTGCGACCTTGGGTCATGGGGGTTAGTATGAAAAGGTGAGGCGTGAGGGGTGAGGAGTGAGGCGTATTAGTAATTACCCGCTATTCCTTACCGTTCAAGAGCCTCCAAACTCCCTTTTCATCGTTGTTTGCGACCTTGGGTCATGGGGGTTAGTATGAAAATAGCCCCCAGTGTCATTGCTATGAAAGGGGTTTTTAGACGCAGATTTACGCTGACCCTTCGGGCGCTGAAGGACGCTGATAATATCTCAACCATTAAACAGCGAATGCCCTGACCCTTTTCGTTTACCGTGGTGCACATAGTGCGTGAAAATTCCGGGCGTAGCGAGGAATCTTGCCCACATGTTTTGGTGCTTATTGCCCTAACTTGTGCAAAAAATCCGCAATGTTTAACTATTGCGTTAATTTAAAATTCAAAAGCTAGGGATTGATTGCTATAATAATATGCAACAATAATATACAGGATAATAGCTAAAAGTTTAACATGGGGAGGATGCCGCAGAATATCCCCGATTAATTGGGCAATAACAAATAGAGCCCAGTCGGAAATAGAATTCGGGATATCACAAGAAGGGAGCAGGAACTATGAAAAAGACCCAGGAGATTATTGGCTTGCCTGTTTTTTCGATATTGGACGGCAAAAAGATAGGGCAGGTTAAGGATCTAGTCATTAATCCTGAGGAAGGAAAAGTGGATTTTATTCTAGTTAGCAATCGGAACTGGTACGACGGAGCCCGTGTTCTGGGCTACAAATCGGTAATGGGCATTGGAGAGCACGCGGTAACAACGGAAAGTGAGAATCTACTAACTACAATTAATGAAACAGCCAATGCCAATAAACTCCTGGAGCGCAACATCGAGCTAAAGGGAAACCGGGTATTGACTAACAAAGGCAACTTAATAGGTGTAATAAGCGAGTATATAGTAAACGAGGATACTGGGGCTATTGCCGGCTTGGAATATAGGACAGCCGAGGACGAAACGAAAATTGAGCATATAACTGCAGAGCGGGTTATGACTTATGGGGTTGATGTTATTGTTATAAAAGAGGATGGAATTGTAGAATCTCCTTTGCTTATAGAGGAACCCGAAAGTGAAACCGTAGTCTCCTCTGTTGTTCAGGAAAAAGCTACGATCGTCTCAGAACCGACCCCGATAGTTCCCAGTACCCCCCCGCCCACCGCTGGCAGCGATGGGGCGGCTTTTTTCAAACAGAAACAACGCCAATTCCTGTTAGGGAAAAAGCTTATCCAGGATATAAAGGATACCGTCGGCAATATACTTGTTGCCAAGGAGACGGTTATAACGGAAGAAATCATGGATTTGGCAGAAAGAAACAACAAATTTGTGGAGCTTACACAGTGTGCGAGGTAGCCTGATATTCGGGGAGGATAGCTATGACAGATGCCGGCAGATTATGGCTTAAAATCGTTACGATGGCAGTGATAGCAATAAGCGCATCACTGCTTATTGTTTCCTTTGCTCTCGCAACCCGGGATCGGGATTTTTATCCCTCTAATATTTGGCTGGGAGGGGTATCCTTAGCCAACATGGATAAACAGGAAGCCTATAGCTTGCTACAGGCAGAATTACCGGCTCGTTGGGGCGATAAGCTGACACTTCTAATCGGGGAACAGGAGGCACTTTTGCCCATAAAGGAGATAGGTATAAGTTACGATTTTGCCGCTAGCCTAGATAAAATCGAGGAAGAAGTGTTTGCCGGGTCGGGGGTGGCTTTACTCCAGCATAGTGCCGCTCGGGGCCAAAAGCAAATGATAACCCCGGTTTTATCCTGGGATAAAGGGGCTCTAGCCGAAAAAGTATTACAGATAAAAAAAGAATATGATCAGCCGGCTATCGATGCAAGGATTGTCTATAACCAGGATTATCTAGAATATCGAGCCCATAAAAACGGCTTTATTATTAATGCGGATGCTAGTATGAAACATATAGCCGAGGCGCTAGATAAAGGAATACTTGGACCCGTTAATATCAGTGCGACCGAGGTACATCCTCGCGTGAAGATAGAGGATATCCAGACAGTCAAGGATATTATAGGGGTGAGCGCCAAAAAAATTGATAACCCGGGGCAGGAAACTTTGGATATGGTAGAGAAGCTAAACGGTATAATAATAATGCACGGTGAAAAGCTAGATATACAGAAGATATTAGAAGCCGATAAGAAAGAGTCGAAAGCCCCGGCCAATGAAGGCAAAGAACAGGTAAAAGGAGCAATAATGCAGGCTTGTTTACAGGCAGGTATGCAGGAGACTAATAATGGGACCGCCGTAGAAAGCCAACTCCAACATCCCCTGCTTCTGACCGCCGGCTTGGATGGGCATACTTTGCTAGTAAAGGTATATGGCTGCCAGACTGAACCCGGCAAGGTGATCAAATTACTCAGCGAGCGGGAGGAGATTCACCCGGAAGTGCAAATAAAGCTTAACCGCCGCTTTTCTCCGCAACAAAGAATAGTACAGCAAGAAGGGAAAAAAGGCTTTATTTTAAGGAATTACCGGGTGGTTAACAGCGGAGGAAAACTGATAGAGAAGAGCCTTTTATCGGAGGAAATAACTCCGGCTACCGATACTATTATAGTAGTAGGCCCCGGAGGTTCGAGAAAGTAAAATAGACTATCGGTAAAATGTCATCGCTAAAAGGAGGGGAAAAATAATGGAGGAATTGGGACAGCAGGTTAAAATGGAGCTTTTGCGCACCCTTCTATGGGTAGCAGTTTCTTTGGGAATAGGTATATCTGTATTTTATTTTGTATTATAGGAAACAATAGAGTTCTAATCGGATATTAACTAGGTAGCCATAGGTATATGGCTATCATATTTTTGGGGCTAATCCCGGGTGGTTTTACTTGACAGGGGATAGCTAGTTGTATATACTACATAAAAACATACCCGTAGGGGGTATAGGGGACAGTGAACATGAAAGGAAAAACCCGCAATAATGTCTTGGTTCGCTTGAGGCGCATCGAAGGTCAGGTGCGCGGGATACAAAGGATGATGGAGGAAGAGGTGGATTGTTTGGAGATTCTGACCCAGATATCCGCCGTAAAATCGGCTATCAACCAAGTCGGGATAATTGTTTTTGAAAAAAATGCCGAGATGTGTATTGTTAGAGCTTTGGAAGAAGATCAGCGGGAAAAAAATCTAAAAGAAATCGTTACAATGATGGGAAGACTCATAAAATAGAAAGGTACTAGGAGGGATAACATGGCAGATATAAAGGTGTTTGACCAGGGTAATTGGGAAAAAGAAGTAGCGCAGTCTAGCTTGCCGGTGTTAGTGGATTTTTGGGCTCCTTGGTGCGGACCCTGTAAGATGGTGGGGCCGGTTGTAGAAAGTCTGGCGACCGAGAATGTGGGCAAGATAAATATCGGTAAAGTAAATGTTGATGAGAATCAGGCTTTAGCCGTGCGTTTCGGCATCAGGGGTATACCCACCCTGGTTTTTTTCCAGGGCGGCTCGGAAGTAAGAAGAATTGTCGGGGCCCAAAGCAAAGCCCAGTTGCAAAAGGCCATAGATGAAATAAGTGGCAATTAATAGCCTGCGGGAACTATAAGCATAAAAAACGCCATTATACAACGTTAAGTATGATGGCGTTTTTTGTATACTAATTGCTCATGGTCTAAGGAGTCGCAGGTTATTCCTAAACCCTAACCAAGCCGTCTAACTCAAAATAGGTATTTCTCGCCCGGAAGGGCGCGGGATTGGTGAATTGAAGCCGAAATTTATCAAAGTCACTTAGCCGTTTAGAATGATAATAAGGCCGGTCAAAAGATAATTTATCACTCCTAAGCCAACCAGGAACCGAAAGACCATGGATTTGCAAATAATAATCAATTAAGGCTGAGGCCTTGGTTAAGTAGTTAATCTCCCCATCATTGCAAGCTGTTAAATCAACCGGCACATTAAGACTGTCTAGAAATTCCCGGTCTTTTGCCTTTAGTAATTCTAGCAACTGGTTAAAGCTGGTATCTTCATCAGGATAATCGCACAATGCTTGCAGCATACTATTCCCAATCATAACCTAAATCCTTTCCCAAATATTTAATAAAACTAACTTGTCTTTCACCCATAAGGCTGAGTGGCAAGTATTCTGCAAAAACTTCTAGTAGCCTTTCCTTAGTCCTGATATTCAGATCCTTGCACAGTATATACGCATCGATAAAATCTTTGGCGGGTTCCGGCCGCGCAGCTAGTATTTTCATAGCTAGCAGTTGCTTGGCTTGAGGTTTGAGTATTTTCAGATTAGAGTACATAATATAGGTTTCCTTATTTTCCTTCAGAATGGATTTTAACGGACTCTTGATCTCCTCGTTTATCCATCCTTTGGGGAGATTAAAGGTGAATCGGACAAGTTCTAATATATTCTCCAGTAATTTAAGATTGGTGGTGCTAAATACGCAGTCAACGCCTTTGGTTGCGGGTCTATTATCATAGACCATGGTCATGATATAACCCCCATAAAGGGTTATTTCTAGTTGTAGATTATTATCTTTTAATTGTTCATTCAGGTAATCAAATATTTTTAACAACTTTTCTTTATTTAAAAGACCTATATTTGCGTTTTTACTCATGCTATGCATTACCTCACTGCAAAAGTATTGTCATTACATATTATACCATAAA
>CAYRCG010000063.1:0-11330 GCA_964422685.1 uncultured Syntrophomonas sp.
AAGTGTATGACCGATATCCCGCGGCTGCGGGGCATTTTTCAAATGCTTATTGACCATCTGCTCCGCTAGGTAAGGGACATCGGGACAGCCGCCACCGGAGACATTGACTATCATCCGGGTAGCCCTATCAACTGTAATTTTCATATTTGCCGCCCTTATCATATAATATTGCCCGAATTCTTTTTCTTGCAGGAGATCAACCGGTTCCAATAGGGGACTAGTGACTGGGACGGCCTCGATGGGCTTTATATTGACCTCTGAAAGCTTCCTGAGGATAGACAGTTCTTCTATTAGCGGAAATTCTATCACGAGATCACAGCCGCTGCGTATTTCCGGAGGAGGACCTTTTACACTAATGCTCCACCCCTCGTCTTTTAATATGCTTTCCGCCCTAATGACTTCGGTGGTATTTTCAAAAACAAATATGCCCCGATCCTGGTTTTGTAAGCCTGTTTTATCTTTCCTTCTTCGTAGGCTGCTAAGCATTATTAATCCTGCTTTCCTATAGTAATTCTGTAGCCACTATCTTCTGGCTGAATATCCCCTACTTCCCAGCCCTGGGCTACGGCGGCGCGGCTTACATTTTCTTTAGCCGTATCTGTATCAACTATAATCACGATGTCGCCTTTTTGAGTTTTTTTAATTTCGTTTAAGGTCATAATAACCGGCTGGGGGCAAGAAAGCCCCCTGGCATCCAAGGTGTTACTCATATTTGCATCCTCCTATACTGCTTCACGCATGGTAAATCCAATCAAGAGGCAAGCGGCAAAGCCTATAATGACCGCGGTTATTCCCGCCGGTGTTGCCCCCGCTGCAGAACTGGCTAAGCCGAAATTATGGGCAAAGGCAGCTCCTGCAACCATCCCTATCACAAATATCGCCGCATCACCATCGCCTTCACCGGATAAGAATAGTTGGCGTCCCGGACAACCACCTGCTAGGGTAAAAGCAGTTCCGGCGAGGACCATCCCGGCGAAATTCCATAAATGCATGTTGTGTGCTACAGGCTGCCCGGCAAAACCAGGATTGAACTGATTAAGCAGCAGATTGGTAACAAAGGCGGCGACCGTCAAACCGACGATTCCCATAAACAGATGGGTTTGCTTGAATAGGATTAGGTCACGAATAGCGCCCATAGTGCAGAAACGGCTTTTCTGGGCTATAAAGCCAATCAGAAGGCCAATGCCAAGTGATATGATAAGGGGTGCATGCATGGAACCCGGGCCTTCCACGCTGTAGAAAAGGACGCCGCTTTGGGATACGTCCGGGAGCTTCGGGTTAAAAAACATCAAGACTAGAAGTCCGGCCATAACTACAGGGAAAATCCACCCCGCAGATGTGTATGTCTTATGGGCGGCGCCTAAATTATAACCTCTCTGGAGAAATCTAGTCCCAATCCAGATGCCTAGTGTAAGGCCAAGCAGACCTAGGATAGCATTCCAATCACCGCCAGCCAGACGGAGTAAAGCCCGCCACGGGCAACCGAGGAAAACGAGGGCTCCGATCATAGCGAAGGCGCCCAGTATAAACCTAACCACAGGGGCCGACCCTAATCGGGGTCTGAATTCCTTGAAAAGATATGCCGCAATAAAAGAACCCAGGACAAAACCGATAATTTCCGGGCGCAAATACTGTACTACCGGAGCCCTATGTAAGCCCAATGCACCCGTAATATCCCGTACAAAACAGGCCACACATATTCCCATGTTTGCGGGATTGCCCCAGAATTGCAGCAAAGATGCTAAAACGCCTATTGCGACGCCAACAATGATTATTCCCCATTTAGTCGCGAATAAGTTCCTCATTGATTAATTACCACCTCCATATATAATATTATTTAATACGATGCATACATCCATGTTATTATAAGATCATCCTGCAAATAAGGGAAATAGGTTTTATTAATGCGGATAAATGCCTTTATAGAAATTTGCTATAAGAGATGCTAGACATCGGTTAATGTGAAAAGGTGAGGCGTGAGGCGTGAGGGGTGAGGGATATTAGTATCTACCCGCTACCTCTTACCGTTCAAGTGCAAACCCCCTTTTCATCATTGTTTGCGGTCCCTGGCCATGGGGGTTAATAGGCAGATGTCGCAAGAATCGCCAAATACCGGCTAATACCGGCTAATATAGAAAGGAATCATTCTCATGGACTTTCACCAGCTAGGAATATTCATTGAAGTCGTTCGGCAGAAAAGCTTTTCTCGGGCGGCAGAAAGAGTTTTTCTAACCCAACCTACGGTAAGCTCCCATATAAAAGCTTTGGAAGAGGAAATTGGGACCCCCTTGCTTGATCGCAGTCAGAGAGAGTTGCAGCTAACCGAGGCGGGGGCGGTTCTTTTCCGCTATGCCCGGCAGTTGCTGAGCATTAAGGAAGAGGCTCTTTTCGCCACCCAACAGGAACAGAGGATTATTGAGGGACACCTGGAGATAGCTGCCAGCAGTCTCCCCGGCGCCTATATCCTGCCGGGGTTGATGAAAGCTTTCCGGGAGAAATATACCGGGGTAAGCTTTGCGCTTATGCAGCGCAATACCCGGCAGGTTTGTGAAAGTGTCATAGACTATATATTTGATTTGGGATTAGTGGGGGAAACGGTCCTTCCCGATGAACTAGAGCAAATTTTACTCTTGCATGATGAATTAGTATTGATTTCCGCCCCGGAGGTTCTCTTATTCGAAGGAGGGTTAATCCGGATAGAAAGGGATACATCGGGGAATGAAGAAAACGTTGCAAAGCATTCCCGGGAAAACCAGGGGTTTGTTTCTCCGCTTTCGGAAATTGATTTAAAGTTCGGTACCAACCTGGCCGAATTCTTGGAAATTCCTTTTGTCATAAGGGAATCGGGTTCTGCTACCCGGGTAGTCTTTGAGAACGCCCTACAAAAGCTTTGCGGCAGCAAAGAATTGCCCCTGAATGTGGTCGCTTGCTTGGAGAGCCAGGAAGCGATTAAAGAAGCTGTTAAAATCGGGCTAGGTGTGGCGGTCATTTCCCGCAAAGCTGTGAATAGGGAATTAGAAAGCGGTATAGTGAAGGGCTATAAGTTGCCGGATCTTCAACTCGAGCGAAGCTTCTATCTAATCTACCGCAAAAACCGCATATTTTCTCCCCTGAGCCAGACTTTCATAGATTTTTGCAGCAATCTTTGTATTTCGTAGGGCAAAAACCGATAGGCTTTAAAGCATTATTTAGAGTTTATCATTGCGGAATCAATGCATCTGTCTTCTTTAAAGCCCCCTAAGTTTGGCGGTGTCCGTCTGCTATATTTAAGCCTCTAATGTAGGAAAGGGCTTTTGCCAAAGGGTTATGCAAGGCTTGTGCTTATTTAACCTTGGTGTTAAATTTATATAGTCCTATTCCAGGCAAATTCGAGGTGTAGATAAAAGGATGCAGAAACATACCGGGCGGAAAATGGTGTCAATAGCAGTCATGGTATCAATCCTGTTAGTGGCTATTGATACCACTATCGTTACCACGGCCATGCCTCAGATCGTTAAACAATTGAGCGGCTTGAAGCTTATCAGTTGGGTTTTTGCCATATATTTGCTAACAACTTCGGTGACTACTCCGATATATGGCAAACTCGCGGACCTTTTTGGCCGGAAGCCGGTTTTTATATTAGGTATAGGTTTATTCGTGATTGGTTCTATGCTCTCCGGGGCGGCCCAAACAATGCAGCAGTTAATCTGCTTCAGGGCCTTCCAGGGGGTGGGGGCGGGGGCGGTAATGCCTGTAGCCTTAACCATTTTCGGGGACATTTTTTTGGGGGAAGAGCGGGCCAGGATGCAGGGCCTTTTGAGTTCGGTCTGGGGCGTTGCTGCTTTAATAGGTCCTTTAGCCGGAGGTTTGTTTGTCGATCATATATCATGGCGCTGGATATTCTACATAAATGTACCTATCGGCATCATTGCCATTTTACTAATAATTGGGTTTTTTCATGAGCCCCAGGCGGAAAAAAGCCAAAAGCCCGTTGATTATTGGGGGGCATTATTATTTACCGTTGCGATAGGCTCACTTATTTACGCCCTTTTGAGTGGGGGGGAGACCCACCCGTGGAATTCCCCGGCCATAATAATCCTGTTTATCATCGCTCTGCTTTTTCTGGTTTTATTCTTACTGGTGGAATCCAAAGCGGCGGAACCCATGCTCCCTTTGGATTTGTTTAGATTACCGGTAATCGCCGTTTCAAATACCATCGGCTTGATAGCCAGTTGCGTTTTAATCGGCATAAATGTATATCTGCCGCTGTGGATACAGACCCTCTTAGGTTATAGTGCGACTAGTTCGGGGTTAACCCTTATGCCCACCTCCTTGGCCTGGACTCTGGCGGCGACCCTGGCCGGTCGTTATATGTATAGGATGGGCGCTAAGGCTACCACTGTTTTCGGCGCTACGCTTATAGCCGCCGGTTCGGCTTGGCTGATCTTTATCCACACCGCCTCTCCTTACTGGCATATTGTGGCGATAATGATAGTTATCGGTTTAGGCTTGGGAAGTACTATGACCCCTCTCACAGTCGTGGTTCAATCCGCGGTAGGATGGAATATGAGGGGCGTAGCTACGGCTTCTAATGCCTTTACCCGGACCTTGGGACAGACTATTGGGATCGCCTTTTTCGGTACAATGTTCAATAACAGCCTGAATCATTATCAGCAAAAATATATCCCCGGGGGTTGGCAGGGCGGTGATATCAGCCAAGCCCTTATGACCCAATCGGCTAGTGTTCCCGCGGGTGTTTTGGAGCAATTACGTCTTGGGATGATTCAGAGCCTGCATTTAGTTTTTATATTGATATTTGTTGCTGCCATAGTAACCTTGCTTATCAGCCTGTTGTTACCCCCTCATAAGCAGATAATAGCAGGACAAAAAGGTAGCGAGGATTGATAGGTCTTTTATATCTTGCCAAGAATCAAAGAGGAAGCCCTTTTCGCCCCCTATTTCTATTGAGGTTGTTTGACAAGACAATATATGTACATCATAATGTGCATATAAGGAGTGAGGCAAATGCTTAATACCAATGCTACGAATTTTAGAAAGGATTTATTCAAGTATTTAGAATTGGCAATTGATTATAATGATGTAATCAATGTTAGTACTAAAAAGGGCAATGTCATAGTTCTTAGTGAGGAAGACTATAACGGCTTATTGGAGACCTTATATTTAACTTCTACTCCCGGTATGAAGGAGAGGCTACAAGAGGGGCTGGATGCTAAAAAAGAGGATTGCGAAGACTTCAGATGGTAAATAACTACAAAATCCTTATACTGAAATCAGCCGAAAAGGACAAAGATAAAATCAGTTCTATTCCCGCTTTAAAGACAAAGACCGAAAGGTTGATTGCGATTCTGGAAAATGATCCCTATCAGAATCCCCCATCTTACGAAAAACTGATCGGGAATTTTAAAGGTTTATATTCAAGAAGAATTAATCGCCAACATAGATTGGTATATCGGGTTGTGGAAGAAGAAAAGACCGTTATTATCGTGAGCATGTGGACGCATTACGAAATCTGAAATTAAAGGATATAGGCATTTAGTTTGCGGGGTTTTGCCTTTCTTGCCCGCTGTTTGGTGATTTGTTTGTGTCTTTGGAAGTTTGTGTTAGCATAGGCTATAGCCTATGTTATTTCTTTTTTCTGGAGGTTGGGATGCCTAAGAAGAAAAGCGATAAAAGCCGGATAAACTTACTGTTATTCCCCATTTTGACCGTACTTTTAGCTGTAAGCATTGTTTTGCCCCACCAGGCGGTTTTCCGTAATAATAATGCGGTTATGTATACTTACCTGAAAAATGTTATCGGCAAGGGGCAGGGGGGATATGCTTATGCGGATGATTGCGGCAACACCATCTCCTTTGCCGGATTGGAAGCAGGGGATATCCTCTTGGGGGGTTATCCGGGCTGTGCTTACGGCCGTTTTTCTCATGCCGGCATCTACCTGGGAGAGGGAAGGGTAGCGGAAGGCTACGTGGACTTGGGGATTAATATCCAGGGTTTGGAACACTACCACAATTATTGTGAAGTTTCTTTGCTTAAAGTCAATGCCCCTCCGGAGGTTAAAAGGAAGGCAGTCGATTATGTCTTAGCCCAGGAAGGAAAATTATTCTATCCTTTGGCCTTTAAACCGGGGGATAGGTGGTGGAATTGCAGTAAGATAATGTGGAAAGCCTATTATGAGCAAGGGCTTGATATCGCTCCCCAGGCCGATTTTTGGATAGCTCCCGATGCTTTTTATCAAAGCCCCTTACTCAGCATTGTTAACGAAGAAGGACGCGGCAAATGATACAACAAGTTCTGCGCCTATACGTCATTCAAATATTCGCTTTTACCGCTATCTGCTTGGGCTCGTACTACCCGGGAATAGATATCGCTCTTGCGCTTCTATATTTTCTCGTAATCGCCCGGGAGGCTCGCAGTGCGCACGGGCACAAAAGGGGAAAAATCCTCAGTGTTATTATACTTTGGCAGGGACCGGCTGCTTTATTGTCTTTAATGATGTTAAACGGCATGAACAATACCGGGTTTTGGGGGTTGAATGCTCCTTTTCTTTTGGAATTTTGGGCAACCGCCTTGGTAGCTTTGCTCTCCTGTTTTAAAGGGCCTTTGATAGCCGGAAAGGCCTTTTATTATTACTGCATAATAAGTGCACCCCTCATTTTGGGCATCTATTATTACCTTCTGTCCTTATCCAACATAGAGCAACAGAAAAATTCAATCCGCCGGTTGTTTTAGGAACATTGAAAATCGGATCTACCGACAACAATGTCGAAAAAGTATACCGGCGGATTTTTTAAAGAAAGTGAAAGATGGTAAATCAGTGTAGATTTAATACTGCGAAGATTTATCCTTTGCAGGTACTTGCAGTTTGCCTTCTTCCGCTTTCTGATATTATAATCTCCGCTTCGGTATTAATTTATACACGAAAAGATTAAGAAAAAATGACAATTTTGAAAAAGCCGCTAGGGGGCGGACCTCGCCCCTCACCTTAATTAGTATATGCTTATTCTACAAAAAGCCGCTTATTAAAAGATTATTAACACAATATTAACATAAATATGACACATATATGTGTTATTATATAATATCATGCCGGGCAGTAGGATTGTATTTGGGAGATTATATCCAGATTAAGTGTGTTGAATTCTCTAAATAATTCCTATATTATGAGGCATGAAGTGTAGAAATATGCAAAAGCCTGTATTTTGCAGGGAAAGTCCTAATTTTACTTAATAAAGTTAATTTTGGCAGTGAGGGGGAGACAACAATGGGAAATGCGTTGCAATTACTTCCCGCTACTCAATCAGATAAAGCATTGCTGAAACATTTGGAGGAAGAGGCGGGGACGCAGATTAACCTCTGCTATCAATGCGGCAAATGTTCTGCCGGCTGTCCGGTAGGCTTTGCTATGGATCAAACCCCGCGGCAGGTGATACGCTTACTGCAATTGGGTTTGTTGGATGAGGCTTTGTCTACGGAAAGTATATGGATCTGTGCTAGTTGTGAAACCTGTTCGGCCCGCTGTCCTCGGGGGGTGGATATTGCTTCTTTGATGGATGCCCTGCGCCGGGAAGCCCTGAAGCAGGGTAAAATTACCGATAAGAAGGTAGCGGTGTTCAACCGGGCTTTCTTAAATGGGGTAAAGAACTTTGGCCGCACCTATGAAGCGGGTTTGCTGTTGCAGCATAATTTTGCAACCGGGCAGTTTTTTAAGGATGCTGGGTTGGGTCTGCCCATGATGCAGAGGGGCAAATTGCACTTCTTCCCGGAGAAAATTAAGGGTAGGGAAGCGATAAAGAAGATATTTGAGCGGGCCGAAAACCCGGGAGGTGAATAGGATGAAACTGGCTTATTATCCTGGCTGCTCCCTGGAAGGCAGCGCTATTGAATACGGGATTTCCACCGAAAAAACAGCCCAGTTGCTGGGGGTGGAACTCCAGGAAATAGAGGATTGGAATTGTTGCGGAGCTACTTCAGGCCATAGCACCAATAAGCTCCTTTCTCTGGCTTTGCCGGCACGCAATCTGGCTTTGGCGGAGCAGACCGGTTTGGATATATTGGCACCCTGCGCCGCCTGTTATAATCGTTTTCGCACTACGGAGCAGGTGTTGCGCCATGAACCCAATATGCGGGAAAAGATTAAAGATATCATTGAAATGGATTATAATGCCGAAAATCAAACCTTTTCAGTCTTGGAATTTTTAAGGGATAAAATCGGCTTGGAGACGCTAAAGGAAAAAGTAAGCCAACCGCTGAAAACTATGAAAGCTGCTTGTTATTATGGCTGTCTTTTGGTGAGGCCGAAGGAATTTACCGGTTTTGATGATAATGAAGACCCCCGCTCCATGGATGAGATAATGCAGGCCTTGGGGGCGGATACCGTGGAATGGTCCTTCAAAACGGAATGTTGCGGTGCTTCCCTGGCTACTTCCCGACCTGATTTAGGCCACCGCATGATTTACGAGGTAATAAGAAATGCCCGTGAAGCCGGGGCGGAATGCATAATCACCGCTTGCCCCCTTTGTATGATGAACTTAGATATGCGCCAGGGCGGAGTAGAAAAGGCCTACAATGAGAAATTGGATATGCCGATTTATTATGTTACAGAATTAGCGGCTATTGCTTGTGGAGCTTCACCGCGGGAGGTGGGAGTGCATCGCCACTTTGTAGAAGCGGAAAGCTACCTGGCTTCTCTGCCGGAGAAGGCTGCCCGTCTAGCGGCGGAAGAGGCTGCGCGCCTGGAGGCGGAGCAGGCCAAAAAGGCGGCTAGGGCGGCTCAGGCGAAGAAGGCTGCTGAGGAAAGGGCTAAAAAGAAAGAGGCTGATGCCGCGAAGGCCGCGGGGGAAAAGAAAGCAGTCCCGGCAGCGGGTGAGACTCTTCAGGCTAAGCCCGAAGATAAAAACAGTGAGGCAACTCCGGTAACTACCCCGGCAACGGAAGGGGCCCAGGAGAAGAAGATAAATGCTATGATAAAAGCCTGGGAAAAGGGCCCGGAAAAAGTAGCGGCCCGCCTGATAGCGGACGGGGAAAGGGCGGCCATATTGGCCGAGGTAGTAAGCGGGGATGAAAAAAAGACTGCGCGTCTGGCCGAACTCATGGTAACCGATAAAGAAAAGGCAGGCAAAGCCGCCGAAGCCTTTGTCACTGCGGAGTTAAAAAAACGGCAGAAAGCGCAGGAAGCATAATTTGAGGCTAAGGGGGGACGGAGAGTGAGTAAACGAGTAGGTGTATTTGTTTGTGATTGTGGTACCAATATCGCTTCGGTAGTGGATACGGAAAGGGTGGCCGCAGCCGCGCGGCAGCTTCCCGGAGTGGTTTTTGCCACTACCTATAAATATATGTGCTCTGATCCCGGACAGGAATTAGTGAGAACCACTATTAGGGAACAGGGATTGGAACAGGTTGTGGTAGCCTCCTGTTCACCGCGCATGCATGAGAAGACCTTCCGCAAGGCGGTGGAAGATGGGGGCATTAATCCCTATATGTTTGAGATGGCCAATATACGGGAACAGGATTCCTGGGTTCATTTCGACCGAGAGCGGGCTACCGAGAAGGCGATAGCCCTGGTACGGGTGGCAGTGAGCAAGGTTTTGCGCAACCAGCCTTTGCAGGTTTCCACTATTCCGGTTACACGGAAGGCTTTGGTTATAGGTGGCGGAATCGCCGGGATGCAGGCGGCCTTGGACATAGCCGAAGCCGGGCATCAGGTAGTTTTGGTAGAAAGGGAGGCCAGCATCGGGGGCAAGATGACCCAGTTGGATAAAACCTTCCCTACTATGGACTGCTCCGCCTGAATTGGCACCCCCAAGATGGTTGCTGTGGCACAGCATCCTAACATTGAAATGATAACCTTGGCGGAAGTCACTCAGGTGAAAGGCTATATCGGTAATTTTACCGTAACCATAAAGAAGCAACCGAAATATGTAGATTGGGACCTCTGTACCGGTTGTGGTACCTGTGCGGAGAAGTGCCCGGTTAAGAAGATAGAGGATGAATTTGATTTGGCCCTAGGGCTGAGGACGGCTATCCATAAGGTCTACCCCCAGGCGGTTCCGGGGAAATTCTTCATCGACGCAGAAAAATGTACTAAGCTCATAAGCGGCAAATGCGGGGTCTGTGAAATAGTATGTCCGGCCAAGGCCATTAATTTTAATGATAAGGAAGAATACCAGGAGGTAGAAGTTGGGGCCATTGTTATGGCGACGGGCTATGACCTGTTCAAATGGGAAGAAGTCTATGGTGAATATGGTTATGGCAAGTATCCGGATGTAATCAGCAGCCTGCATTTTGAAAGACTGGTCAGCGCCGGTGGTCCTACTGGGGGCCAGATAAAAAGGCCATCAGATGGCCGGGAGCCTAAAAGTGTGGCTTTTATCAAATGCGTGGGCTCGCGGGACGATACCAAAGGCAAGTCCTATTGCTCACGGGCTTGTTGTATGTACACAGCCAAACATGCCTATCAGGTTAAGGACAAAATAGAGGATAGCGAAGCCTATGTTTTCTATATGGATGTGCGTACGGCCGGAAAGAACTATGAGGAATTCTACCAGCGTTCATTGAATGCCGGCGCCAGATATATCCGGGGGCGGGTCAGCAAGATCTATCCCCGGGGGGACAAACTGGTGCTAAAATCAGAGGATAGCCTCATCGGGCGGCCCATAGAGGTGGAGGCGGACCTGGTAGTATTGGCAACTGCTATGGTGCCTTCCGAGGGTGCGGCGGCCTTGGCCAAAACTGTCGGATTTTCTACAGATAAGGATGGCTTCTACCAGGAGGCCCATCCCAAGCTACAGCCGGTGGAAACCTTTGCGGCTGGGGTATATCTGGCCGGTTGTTGCCAGGGACCCAAGGATATACCGGATACGGTAGCCCAGGCCAGTGCAGCCGCGGTAAAGATCTGCGGAATATTTTCCAAAGAAAGGCTGGCAACTGAACCTATGGTAGCCCAGGTAGATATCGGTAAGTGTTCCGGCTGCGGCTTCTGTGTTCCTATCTGTCCTTATAATGCGATTACCCTGGAACCCGTACAGGAGCGGGGTCATTATGGACCATTTACCCGAAATATCGCCCAAGTGAACAGCAGCCTGTGCCAGGGCTGCGGGGCCTGCTTACCGGCCTGCCGTACCCTGGCGCTTAACCTAAGCGGATTTACCAACGATCAACTGGTAGCGGAGGTGGATGCCCTATGTCTATAGATAAAAGCTCATGGCAGCCTAAGATAATTGTCTTTGCCTGTAACTGGTGCAGTTATGCGGCAGCTGATTTAGCCGGTTTAAATCATCTGGAATACCCGGCTGATGTCCGCATCATCAGAACTCCCTGCTCGGGCCGCATGG
>CAYRCG010000064.1:0-11284 GCA_964422685.1 uncultured Syntrophomonas sp.
GGAATGACACTAGGAGGCTATTTTCATACTAACCCCCATGGTCAGGGACCGCAAATAACGATGAAAAGGGAGTTTGAGGGCTCTTGGACGGTAAGGAATAGCGGGTAATTACCAATACGCCTCACTCCTCACCCCTCGCCCCTCACCATTTCATATTAACCTCCATGGTTAGAGACCACAAACAACGATGAAAAGAGAGTTTGAAGGCTCTTGAACGGTAAGGGATAGCGGGTGAAATGACACAAAAGAATCTTCTCCTTGTGTCTATTTTTTTATCAACAAAACCGGGCAATGCGCGAGTGAAACGACCTTACTGCTTACACTGCCTAGGAACATACGTTGCACCGGGTTTAAACCCCGATTGCCGATAATAATTAAATCGTAATGATCCTTTTCGGCGAATTTAAGGATAACATCGGGGGGGTTGCCTATCTCTACCTGGCGGTTAATGTTGGGGCCGGCGTCCATCCGTTCATGGGCATCCTCGACTATTTGTCTGGCTCCATCGAGAACTGATTGAAAATACTCCGCCGGCAGGTTCATGCCTAGGGTGCTATGACCTGCAATAGTAGGGGTGGGATAATGTGCCGCGCAGAGCAAAGTAACTTCCTCCACTACCCCATGTTTCATAAGTTGACGGGCTGTATCTACCGCTTTAAATGAAGTATCTGAGCCATCCACCGCAACCAGAGCTTTTTTATACATAGCAAAACCTCCTTGGCCTTTAGCCGTCAACTCAACTTTGCAACGAGGCTGAGTTCATATGTGATGGCTGTGATGGCTACACCACTTTTGTATCACAGCCGTTTGAATAAGAAAACTGCTTCATCCCCTATATTATAACCCAGGCGGAAAACCGGCGCTGAAGTTTTTGCGCCAAAACCATTAATAGCCTTTTTTGCAATTACAATAGTTACTTTTCAACGCTCCGACTACTCACCGACTCGGGACCTAAACCCTGGGCGGTTTTACAAGATGAGAAAATATTGCTATTATGGAAAGACTATAATCAGAATACAAGATATTACGAGGTATATCGTGAAATTCCTAAAAAAAAGCTCGAGAAAAAAGATAGATGATAATTTTACTTTTATTGTCCTCCCCGGAAACACCGGCAAGGCGATCCATCTAGGCTTTACCAGAAGACACCTTTGGGCTGGTGCAGCCCTTTTGTCCGGCGCAGTACTACTTTCCGTCTTGGTAAGTTGCCTGTTTTTCCATAGCCAGGCAGAGATACGCTCGGTGGAGACGATAAAAAGGGAAAGCTTGCGGAAAGATGAGACTATAGAAATAATGGGTCAGGAAATCCAGGCTATGCGCAAACAGCAGGAGAATATAATCGAGAAACAGAATGAAATAAAAAAACTAATGGGAATTAGGCCGTATATGGATAGGGAGAAACCTTCCCGGGGGGTTGTCGCAGGCGGAATCGGGGGGGCGGAAACAGATGCCAATGATATTTTGGAAATTACTCGTAACCTAAAGAGGGAGGGCAATCGGCAGGAGGAAGAACTAGAACGATTGTTTTCTGAGGTTGCCCAAAGGAAGAGTTATTATAGAAGCCGCCCCAATTTATGGCCGATAACAGGGGAGATATCTTCACCTTACGGCTGGAGGAGATCTCCCTTTAATCGCAATAAAAAAAGCTTCCACAATGGCATAGACATTATCGATGCGGTAGGGACTGAGGTTCTAGCGGCCGGGGACGGACAAGTCATCTACGCCGGGTGGAAGGCTGTATATGGGAAAACGGTTGAGATAGATCACGGTCATGGCTTTATTACTTGTTACGGACACAACAGCGCTATTCTGGTAAATAAAGGTGACAGGGTTGCCAAGGGGGAGGCAATAGCCCGTCTAGGTAACACCGGCAACAGCACGGGACCCCATCTGCATTTCAGCATCCTAAAGGACGAGGAAAGTGTCAACCCGGAATATTACCTGCCCTAACATAGTCTTGGGCTGAATTAGGCGGAAAGGCAGAGGATTAGTATGTGGAAAAAGGACAAACAGCAGAATATTGAAAGCTTAATTTCGCAGGGAGTACTTATCAAAGGAGAGATTTCTTCCCCTTCTTCGATACGTATCGACGGCCATGTTGAGGGTAAAGTAAATGTAAAAGGTGAGCTTATCGTAGGTGAAAAGGGAAAAATCAAAGGTGAAGTGCTGGTGGATAATCTGGTTTTGGCTGGGAGAATAGAGGGCAACATCGAGGCCAGAGGGAGATTGGAAATCACCGCTACCGGTTCTATCGTAGGGGATGCTAGTTGCAGCCTGATTTCGATAGAAGAAGGGGGATTTATCGATGGTACTTCCCGTATGATTCGCCCCCAGGAAACAACGGAACGGGAACGAAAGAAGATCCCGGTAGCAGCGAAAAACGCGTAAGACCAGGGATTGTATTGCCGTGATTGGGGGTTATTGCGGCATAGCAGTAAAGGGGCGGGCAGCCAGGCTGGGGCGAATAAAACCGGAATGGGCCAGGCATAAGCCTTTAGCGATTATATCAGCCATTCTATAGACGAGATAAAGCCTGGTATTTTGTAAAACCATATGCTCCAGGAAACCGCCGATGTTTACTACCCCGGAAACATGGAAATCCCCCACCTCAGGTAAAACCTTTCGTAAAGCCGTACCCGGCTTAAGACTTCCTCTTTTTATATTAATAAAACCAATCCTATCAGCATGGCCTAAGCAGGCATCAATAGCGATTAACAGGGGGTCCTGATACTCGGACTTAATCTTATCTAGATATTGATCCAAATTAGTGGCATGGGCTGGTTTTTCTAGTGTGCCATAAACATGGGCGGTACGTAGAAGGGATTGTAAGCGGGTGCCTACCAAAGGCCCCAAGCAATCACCGGTAGCTCGGTCTGTCCCTATACATAGGTACACGATTTCTCGCTTTTTGTCGCGATTATAATCCCGCAATAATGAGCCTAAGCTGCGCTCCATTTTACTAAAACATAAGGGGTCATCACAATGAAAGGATTCCTTACCGTTAGGCAGGTTTAGTTTGGGTAAATCCATAGTTTCTCCTCCGAAGGTTTTATCCTTATTCTTGACAGTTGGAAAAATTTTTATGCAGTAATTCCGCCGGTTAGGAATAGACATGGAATTAAAAGGCCTTGGGTGGGAGGAGACTATAGTAAAAAGCAGGCTTATGCTAGTTATGGCTTATCTAGGGGCAGTAATTGGGGCCGGCTTTGCCTCCGGCCAAGAGATCGTCCGGTTCTTCGTTATTTACGGAGGTCATCAGGGACTAAAGGGCGCGGTTTTTGCGACCTTCGCTTTTGCCTTATGTGGGGGTATCTTACTGTATTTAGCCCATAATCTACAGGTTTCCAATTATCAAGATCTATTGGCTAGGATTTTCGGTAATAGGAGGGGCAAGATAATTGACTGGCTCTTGGCGGCATTTCTCTTTCTAGGTATAGCAACCATGCTGTCGGCTAGCGGAGCAGTTTTTTCCGAACATCTTGGTTTAGCCAAAGGTTGGGGGATTCTCTCCGCTTTTTTATTGATTATCGGTTTTTTGCTCTCGGGAAAAAAAGGGCTAGTATTTTCGTTTAATCTTTTGGTGCCGATAAAAATCACTTTCCTACTAATTGCGGCCTCTTATGTCGTTTTTTTTATGGAAAGCCAGCCCCCCGGAAGCTGTAACGCCGAACCCTATTTGTTCGATGACGGGTGGTGGGTACTGTCCAGTATGCTTTATGTAGCCTATAATTTTTCTTTAGCTATGGTAGTCCTAAGCGAATACCAAAACATTTGTCCCCGGCGGGAAGGGATTGCCGGGGCAGCGTGGGGCGGGCTCATTCTAGGGGCTCTGCTCCTGTTAAGCTATCTATCGCTGAGCAAATTCCACCCGGCAATTATGGATTACGAGATTCCTATGCTCTATCTGATGGGTAATATATCACCGGGGGTTAAAAGACTATATACCCTAGTACTGTGGATAGGCATATTGACTACTGCTATAGCTAATGCCTATGGCTTTACCCAAAGACTAGCGGATTTTTCCGGCTTAGGCTTCGGGAGTTGTTTAGTATTGACCATGACTCTATCTTTGCCCATTGCCATGCAGAGTTTTTCTAGCTTGGTTGCCAAGGTTTACCCGTTATTCGGTTTACTGGGTATAATAATAGTAGCTGCCCTATTATACCGGGGTATAAAAGACATGGCATTCTTCTTGTATTATAATATTAAAAACTAACCCCTTAGGCAGAGGGCGCAAAAAGTGGACAGATAGGGGTAAGATTCCTCGCTGCGCTCGGAATTATCATGCAGCAGAGCTGCACCACGATAAACGAATGGGGTCAGGGCATCCGCTGTTTAATGGTTGAGATATTATCAGTGTCCATCAGCGCCCGAAGGATCAGCGTAAATCTGCGTCTAAAAACCCCTTTAATAGCAATGACGTTCAGAAGTCTTTTATAATAATTAAGCGGAGGATGGCAACGGAAGATGAATAATTTGAAAAAAATACCCCCCATTGATGAAATATTGCATAGTCAGCCGATCCGAAAGCTGATAGAATCCTATCCGCGCGATTTCATAGCGGATTTAGTGCGCAGTGCCACCGAAGGACTGCGCCAGGCGCTGCTACACCGAGAAGAGGAGATGGGGAAAGAGAAGCTGTTGCAGATGATAGTGCAGCAGGTAGAAAAGGACCTTTCCCGCCTACAAAGGGGTAGCTTAAAAGAAGTGATAAACGGCACCGGAGTAGTCTTGCATACCAACCTGGGGCGGGCCCCTTTGGGCAGGGGGGCCATCGATTATATGGTGCGTATGGCCAGTAGCTACAATAACCTGGAATTCGACCTGGAAAAGGGCGAGCGGGGAGAGCGCTATGGGCATGTGGAGGAAATACTGATCCGCCTGACCGGTGCGGAGGCAGCTCTTATAGTTAACAATAACGCTGCGGCGGTCCTTTTGGGTTTAAATACCCTGGCCCTAGGAAAGGAAGTAATTGTATCCCGGGGGCAATTGATAGAAATAGGGGGGGCTTTCCGTATCCCGGAGGTAATGAAACTGAGCGGAGCCTGGTTGGTTGAGGTAGGAACAACCAATAAAACTTACATAAACGATTATGATGCCGCCATCAATGGGGAAACTGCGCTATTGTTCGCCGCCCACACCTCTAATTATAAAATACTAGGATTCACCCAAGAAGTGGCCCTGGGTGATCTGGTGAAACTAGGTCAGAAGAGGGGATTGCCGGTAATGCAGGACTTGGGCAGTGGGATTTTTTATGATAAGGAAGACTGGGGTTTACAGGAAGAACCGGTGGTGAAAAGCTCGGTTGCCTCAGGGGTGGACATAGTAACCTTTAGTGGCGATAAATTGCTGGGGGGGCCGCAAGCGGGAATTATAGTCGGGAAAAAGACGCTGGTGGCAGCCATGAAGAAAAACCAGCTAACCCGTGCCCTGCGGGTGGACAAACTAACCCTTGCTGCTTTGGAGGGAACCCTTATGGAATACCTTTTAGGCTTCCCCAAGAGGAACACTCCGGTGATTAAAATGCTGGCCCTGAGCCGGGAGGAATTAAAAGAGAGAGCGGAAAGATTACTCGGGCTTTTGGAAAGCAGCCTGGTACATAATAAGGGCCTAGCCGGGGCCATGCAATGCAGTTTGGCAGAATTAGAGGACATGGTGGGCGGGGGGGCATATCCCACTTATAAGCTTCCGGGCTACGGGGTGGAAATAGATTTTAAGCAACTTAGCCTGGAGAAAGCCGCCAAGATGCTGCGTTTGGGCAGTCCTGCTCTGCTTACCCGGCGCCAGGGGAATAAAGTGCTTCTGAGTGTGCGGGCTTTGTTGCCCGGCGATGAAATAAAAATTGTGAAAGCCCTTACCGCTATTGCACAACAAAAAAGGGATATAAAAGGGGATATATAAATGAAACGGCTTATTGTTGGGACCGCCGGACATATAGATCACGGCAAAACTACTCTGGTAAAAGCCCTGACCGGGGTTGATACCGATCGCTTAAAGGAAGAAAAACAGCGGGGCATTTCCATCGAATTGGGGTTTGCCCCCTTTCTTTTACCTAGCGGCTCAAAAGCGGCTATTGTCGATGTACCCGGGCATGAGCGGTTTATCCGGCATATGCTGGCTGGAGCCTTTGGGATTGATATGGTGGTGCTGGTAGTTGCTGCTGACGAGGGGATAATGCCCCAGACTCGAGAACACTTGGATATAATTGAGTTGTTAGGGGTAAAAGAGGGTGTTGTGGCCATTACCAAGAAAGACCTGGTGGATGAGGAATGGCTGTTGCTGATGGAAGAAGAAATCAAGGAAGGCTTGATAGGAACCCCCCTAGAAAACAGCCCCATCTTAGCCGTATCCGCTGTCAGCGGAGAAGGTATAAAAGAGCTATTAGAGGAAATTGAAAAAATGGCGGCTCGGGTAGAAGAGAAACCTATGCAAGGGCAAGCCCGGTTACCTATAGACCGGGTCTTTACCATGGCGGGGTTCGGTACGGTGGTGACCGGAACTCTATGGTCGGGGCAGATAAAAACCGGCGAAAGCCTGGAGTTGATGCCCTGGCAGCGACCGGTCAAAGTCCGGAGCCTGCAGGTGCATGGGGAACGGGTCACAGAGGCGCTTGCCGGGCAAAGGGTAGCGGTCAATTTGCAAGGAATCGAAGTGGCAGAGATAAAGAGGGGTTACCTTTTATCCGCTACAGGTTACCTTTCCCCTAGCTATCGGGTTGATACCCGTTTAAGACTATTACCGTCCAGCAAAAGAACCCTGAGGAACTGGAATCGGGTTAGATTCCATTTAGGTACCGAAGAGGCATTAGGGCGGGTAGTTTTATTGGATCGGGATGAACTGCCTCCAGGGCAGGAAAGCTATGCCCAGATTGTCATGGAAAAGCCGATTGTATGCCAGAAAGGGGATCCTTTCGTAATCAGATACTACTCGCCGGTAACCACCATAGGGGGCGGAATTATAATCGACCCCGTGGCCCCCAAACAGAAGCGTTTTCGCGAAGAGGTTTTGGAGCAATTGGTTTTAAAAGAAGAAGGCAGTCCTTACGACCAGATACTTCAGGAGTTGGAAGAGGCCGAGATGGGTTTCACCGTAGCTGATTTGGCACGGAAAACCGGTTACGGGGAAGAGCAGGTCAAGGAAGAACTGGAGCTTTTAATACTGGACGAAAAAGCGGGTGATTTAAAAAACGGGGAATACATGAGCAGTCAAAGTTTAAAAAAGGTAAGAGAAAAAATAGCCCGGCATTTGCAGGAGTACCATCGCAGATATCCACTGCGGGAAGGCTATCCCCGGGAAGAAATGAGAAGCCGGTTTTTTAAAAACATTAACAACCGGAGTTTTAATGCCCTGATTAAATACCTAGAGGATAGCGGCGAGATAAATAATCGCAGCAATCAGTTGCAGTTAAGCGACTTTCTTCCCGAGCCGGGGGAGAAAGAGCAGCGGGCCCTAGAGAAAATCCAGAGGATGATGGAGGGAGAGCCCTTCGCCCCGCCATCCATAGAGGAATTACAAACGGAATCAGGTCTAAGTGCGGAGGATTTCGCGGAAGTCCTCTCCTACCTGTACAACCAAGGTACACTGATTAAGCTTTCCGGGGATACAGTTTTTATGGCACAGGCCTTGGAAGAGGGGAAGGAGATACTGGGGAAGCATTTCGAGCAGGAAAAGGAGCTCAGCCTAGGTACTGCCCGCGATCTGTTTGGCACCTCGCGCCGTTATACTCTGCCTCTGCTGGAACACTATGATCGGGTGCGTTTCACGCGCCGGGTTGGGGATATAAGAGTTAAAGCTTGATGAATCTAGGCGCAAGGGGGGAGTGTAGATGTATAAAATAGGGATTCCCAGAACTCTGGCATATTTTATCTATTATCCGTTATGGAAAACGTTTTTTGAAGAGTTAGGGCATAAAGTTTTGCTTTCGCCGCCCACCAGTAAATCCATTTTAGACAAAGGGGTAAAAGAAGCGGTCAACGATGCTTGTATTCCGGTAAAACTCTATCATGGACATGCCGCTGCTTTGGCGGGAAAGGTGGATTATATTTTTTGCCCTCGATTAGTCAGCGTACGCCGCCATGGGGATTTTGGCACGGAGACATTTTGTCCAAAATTCTTGGGCTTACCGGATATGCTGCGTCTGGCGATGGATGATTTGCCGGCACTTATCGATAGCCGGGTGGATCTCAAGAAGGGAAAAGATGAAATATGGCGCTTAGCGCAAGAAATCGGTAAATTACTGGGGAACAGCGGAGAAAGAATTAAACAGGCTTTTAATCTTGCCCGGAAGCAGCAGGACCAATACAAGCGCTTGCTGTATCAGGGGATGCTTCCGCCGGAAGCCCTAAGTCTTATGGAAAAAAAGATTCCCGTCCCGGCCAAGAAAAAAGGAGCAAAAGAAAAGGTTTTAAAGATAGCAGTAGTAGGATATCCGTACCTTATATATGACCCTTATATCAATGCGGGTCTGTTAACTATACTAGAAAAAGAAAATGTCCAGGTATATACTCAGGATATGCTAAGAGAGAGAAAAATGAACCGGCAAGCTAAAAACCTGCCCAAAAGCACCTTCTGGTATTTTTCTAATCGGGTAATCTATGGGGCTTTGCATTTTATGCAGCGACCGGAGATAGAGGGGATAATCCATCTGACAGCTTTTGCCTGTGGCCCGGATTCCATGGTAGACAGACTTTTAGAGATAGAAAGCCGGCGGAGGAATAACTGTCCCTATTTATCCGTCACCGTCGATGAACACACTGGGGAGGCAGGGGTCAGGACAAGAATCGAGGCTTTTATAGATATGCTGCGTTACCGAAGGGAGAAAATATCATGAAGATCAGTTTTCCGCATATGGGTTATTCCCATATTGCTTTTAAATGGCTGGTAAATAATATGGGGCATGAGTGCATCGTACCCCCCGAACCTAACAAGAAAACATTGGACTTGGGGGTGCGCTACTCCCCAGAATTCTCCTGTATACCTTTTAAGATATTGATGGGAACCTATCTGGAGGTAGCGGAAAAAGGGGCAGAAGTGATACTTACCTCCGGAGGCATGGGTCCTTGCCGGGCGGGGTATTACTGGGTAATGCATCAGTACATACTGGATGAAATCGGTAAGGACTTGAAGGTTATTGCTTTTGAACCGCCGCTTTGCGATTTGAGAGACTTCCTAAGCAAGCTGCATCGCTTGCGGGTGGGCGGAGGCCTATCCGTTAAAGCCTTTTTACGGGTCTTACAACTGGCCTGGGAAAAAATAAAAGCTATTGATGATTTGGAATTGCTTTCGCACGAAATAAGGCCCTATGAGGAAAAACGCGGGGATACCACCCGGGCTCTATGGAAGGCTTTGGAGTTTGTGGATAAAGCCGATAAAGAAGATGAACTAAACGAAGCTCGGCGGGAAGGGATAAGGTTGCTTCAGGGGATACCGCAGGAGAAGAATCGAGACCCCTTAAAAATAGGGATTATTGGGGAAATATATGTAGTTTTAGAACCCTTCGCCAATCATTATCTACAGATTACTTTGGGGGAAATGGGGGTCCATACGGAGCGTTCGATCTACCTTAGTTCCTATACCCGCAAGAACACTATAGTAAACTTGGAGGGGGACATTTTTCAAATCGCCCGCCCTTACCTGAACGAAGCCCCCATCGGCGGTCACGGGGTTAATAGTATAGGGGAAACTATACTTTATGCGCATCATGGCTTCGATGGGGTGGTGCAATTAGCCCCCTTCGCCTGCATACCGGAGATAGTGGCCAAAAGCATCATACCTGCGGTAAGCCGGGATTTCGACCTGCCGGTATTAACCTTATTCATCGATGAGCAAACCGGAAAAGCCGGGGTACAAACGCGGCTGGAGGCTTTTGTAGATCTGCTGGAAAAACAGCGGGAAAGGAAACGCCAGGAAAAGAGATGGGCAATATGAAAAAGGGATATCTCGGTGTGGATGTAGGTTCGGTCAGTACCAACCTGGTGGTCTTGGACGAAAACGATGAGGTGGCGGCGGCGGAATACCTGCGTACCAGTGGGCAACCCATCGCTATCGTGCAAAAGGGACTTTATTCTCTAGGGCAGAAACTAAAGGGCCGGGTAGAGATAGCCGGGGCCGGGACTACGGGTAGCGCCCGCTACCTGAGCAGCATGATAATAGGCGCCGATATAGTAAAAAACGAGATTACCGCTCATGCCGTAGCGGCATCTACAGTAATGCCCGGGGTTAACACTATAATCGAAATCGGTGGGCAGGATTCCAAGATAATTATACTGCGCGGAGGCGTAGTAAGCGATTTCGCCATGAACACGGTCTGTGCAGCCGGGACCGGCTCTTTTTTGGATCAGCAGGCTAGTCGTTTGAATGTAGCGATTGAGGATTTTGGTAAGCTGGCCCAGAAGGCAAAAAATCCGGTGCGCATAGCAGGACGATGCGCTGTCTTCGCCGAATCTGATATGATACATAAACAACAGTTAGGCTACAATAATGAGGACATAATAGCTGGTTTATGCGAAGCATTGGTCAGGAACTATATGAACAATGTGGGTAAAGGCAAGGAAATCCTAGCCCCGGTATTATTCCAAGGGGGAGTTGCCGCTAATCAGGGCTTGGTGCAAGCCTTTAAAAGGTATCTCGAGATGGAAGTGGTCGTTCCCCCTTGGTACGATGTTATGGGCGCTATCGGGGCGGCCCTTTTGGCTAAAAGCGCCATGGGGAAAAGGGGCAAAAGCAACTTCAAAGGCTTTAATATCCGGGAGATATCCTTCAAGACCAACAGCTTCGAATGCCAGGGTTGTTCCAACGCCTGCGAGGTGTTGCAGTTTTTTGAAAATGGCGACTTGATTGCCCGTTGGGGGGATCGTTGCGGCAAGTGGGAATTACAGGCTTTATAGGATAGGTTTTTAGCAATAGAATCTCCCATAGCCTAGGCCCCAA
This sequence comes from uncultured Syntrophomonas sp., assembly GCA_964422685.1. Lineage (GTDB taxonomy): Bacteria > Bacillota > Syntrophomonadia > Syntrophomonadales > Syntrophomonadaceae > Syntrophomonas. The sequence continues at coordinate 10,930 of CAYRCG010000064.1, forward strand.
AAGGATGAGGATAGCGGTAAGGATTTCCCGCAAGCTAGGAAAGATACGGTGGAGGACGGAGGCACCCTTCGTCATTGCCATGAAAATCTACCTATCGATCGTAGCGCCGAGCGGGGTAGGGCACCCCACCAGTGCACGAAGCTTAGCGACCGGGCGATCTTCCCCTAATGAAAGTTCGGTGTGGGTTTAAGATTCCTCGCTAGACCCAGAATTGCCACGCACCCGGCGCACCACAGTAAACGAATAATAATGCTGCCATTGTCATTGCGGGGGGCGCAACGACATGGCAATCTTTAGCCATTATACATAGCCGTGACAGATTTACGAAGTATATTATTAATAAACGGAGAGGAAG
>CAYRCG010000065.1:0-2517 GCA_964422685.1 uncultured Syntrophomonas sp.
GGCGGCGCGATATGAATATACCAGCGAGCGATTGGCGAAGCATGGCTGCAACACCAGCGAAGCCGAGTAGGCAAAAGGGGGCGAGCGATAGAACGTCGCGAGCGCGCCACCTCCCATGGACGGGGAGTCCGCGCGGTACCCCTTGAGCGCGAGGCAAGCTGCCGGTGTTGCCCATGCGTAGGCGGCCCCTCACGCCTCAACTCTTCATATTAATCTTGGAGTTAATATTGTTTTCCGCTGGTTATTCAGCAATGGTTAAAGATATAATTAAAACAGTATGGCAAGACTGGGGTATAAACAATCCATAATTATCATTTTGAACCGATGAGGGGCTTTAACGATTTTTTTATGGCTTTCGATTCGATAATTTATTTAGTTGGTATGGCTGTACAAAGGTTAACGAAGGCGCCACTATGATAGGGTGATGAAACCCCGCATCTACGGATGTAGTGATGCGCTGGAGAATAATTCTTTGTCTTGTTATAATAACTATATTTTGCCTAAAGGGGGGACAGGTATGCCAGAATTGAGGAAGGATTTGGTGCATGATAAATGGGTATTAATCGCTACCGAACAGGCATTGGAGCCGCGGTTTTTCCCGATTAACCGCAACGGGACTTATGTCCGCAGGGACACGGTTTGTCCATTTTGCGAGGGGAATGAATCACTAACGCCGCCGGAGATTGTTGCAGTGAGGAAAAACAATTCACCTCCTGATTCTCCGGGCTGGCTCGTGCGCGCTATTCCTAGCAAATATTCGGCATTCAAATTAGAAGGAGACCTACTGGAGGGACAAACAGGTATATATCATAATTGCAATGGTCTGGGAAAACAGGAAGTGGTAATCGGCAATCCGGTTCATAACTGCCAATTTCATCAGTTTTCCCTAGAAAGAATCGAAATAATTTATAAGGTATTGAAGGAGCGCTATCGGGCGCTCGCAGCTGATCCGCGCATTAAATATATCCAGATATACAAAAACCAGGGGCTATTTGCCGGTGCCTCCCAGGAACATAGTCATAGCCAGATTATAGCATTGCCTATGCTACCCGTGCATGTACCTATACAGACCACCTACTACCATGAAAACCATAAATGCCTTATTTGTGCTATTATTGAACAGGAACGGGGAAGCGGGGAAAGAATAGTATATGAAAGTGAATATTTTCTACTGCTTTCTCCCTACGCTTCAAGGTTTTCCTATGAGACATGGATAATACCCAAGGAACATAAAGAGCATTTTGGAGATATAAGCGAAGAAGAAATCGCGGATTTAGCCCGAACCTTAAAGACCTTCCTAACTATTATGCTAGGTTCTTTGAGTGATCCGTCTTATAATATCGTGATAAACACGGGGCCATTAAATGGGGTCAGCTCGGCAGGAGCCCATTGGTTCATGGAAATAACCCCCCGCTTTATTGTTACCAATGGTTTCGAGATGGCTACAGGATATTACACTAATCCGGTGGCGCCAGAGTTATCCGCCGCCCTGTTTCGAACGGCTATGCAAAAAGATGACTGATAACGGTGAGGTTTGTATGTTTGAATTACTTTACCCCCGGCTATATGTTAAATCTCTTTTGGAGATACCCCTAGATGAACTTAAGGAGCGAGGGATACACTCCTTTATTTTGGATTTGGATAATACGATTACCGAATGGAACAGAAAAGAGGTCAGACAGGACATAACGGAATGGTTCGCGAAAATCAAAGCCCGGGGCTTTAAATCCTGTATTTTATCTAATAACGGTGAAGAAAGAGTACTAGCCGTTGCCCGAGACTTGGGGATTCCCTTTTTACATCGGGCTCAAAAACCCCGGCGCCGGGCTTTCACCCGGGCGCTTTCTGTAATGGGTAGTAAAGCGGCTGATACTGCGGTAATCGGAGATCAGATATTTACGGATGTGTTGGGAGGTAACCGAGCGGGGCTATATACGATTCTGGTAGTTCCATTAGGTAAAAGGGAGTTTTTAGGTACTAAAATTTCCCGTTGTATGGAGTTCTTTGTTCTGCGTCGCTTACGCCGGAAGTTATCCCTCGGACGTCAAGCGTCTGACATTGAACATAGAGGATAAACAATTCATAGGGTATTTCCGCAGGGGGGAAGAAAGCTGCCTATAGACGTAAAAACTGAATTAATGGGCCTAATAGGTTATCCTTTGCAACATAGTCTTTCGCCTTTGATGCATAATCATACCCTCAAAAAGATGGGTATGAATTGTATTTATCTGGCATTAGAAATAGGGGAGGAAAAGCTGCCTTTTATTCCTGCTGCCATCCGCGCCTTAAATTTTCGCGGCTTGAATGTTACTATCCCCTATAAGGAGAAGATAATCCCTTTCTTAGATGAATTATCCCCTGAAGCTGGTGCCTGCGGGGCAGTAAACGTAATAAAGAATGAAAATGGGCGATTACGGGGATATAATACTGACGGCCAAGGTTTTGTGGAAGCACTGAAAGGGGAAGGAATCGAACCTGGGGCAAGAGCTTTGTTTATCGGAGCTGGGGGGGCCGCGC
>CAYRCG010000065.1:2527-11243 GCA_964422685.1 uncultured Syntrophomonas sp.
GGCTTTCGCCCTCGCTGCCGCCGGGGTAAATCACCTGGATTTTATGGAGGTGGATATAGCCCGGGCCCAACAATTAGCCATTTTTATAAATGACCGCAGTTCTAGTATAGCCTCCGCTTTATTGATGGATAGAATTGAATTTCAACGAATAGGTCGCTTAGCCGACATTATAATAAATTGCACCCCGATAGGGATGTATCCGGCTATTGATAAATCGCCGGTAAGGAAAGAGGATCTGTTAGGTTCCCGGGCAGTTCTATGCGACCTTATTTATAACCCTTTACAAAGTCGCTTTTTATCTTTTGGGCAGGAACTAGGGCTCAGGACTATGAACGGGTTGGGGATGTTCGTGCAACAAGGAGCTTTGACCTTGGAAATAGTTCTGGGGCAAAAGCCTCCCTTATCCTATATGAGGGAAGTGGTCCAAAATCAACTTGAGAAAAGGATTTACCCTGCTTGAGCTTTTGCTAGTAATGGCGATTGCCGCGTTAATACTAGGCCTGGCAACCCCCGAACTGAATCATATAGCACAAAAACATTGGCTGGACAGTACGGCCAAAAAAATGGCCTGGGTACTCCGCGTGTCGCAACAGGAAGCCATAAACAGCGGGCAAGCCCAGGTGATTTATTTCTATACCAATGATACTAAGTACAAGGTTAAAAATGGCGCTACCTATAGAATGAACCCGGGTATTAGCTACCTGGGCTTGACTACTTTTGCTAAGTTGGATAATAAAGCGGCATGCGTTTTCTTGCCCTCAGGGGTGCCCTCCCATGCGGGGACAGTAACCCTGGAAAACCAAAAAGGTGAAAAACGCTACATAATAGTTAGTGTGGCTGCAGGGAGGATCAGGGTTTCTGATCAGCCTCCACTAAACTGGGAGTGAAAGGAGAAACATGTTTATTGAATTAATTTTTATCTTTTTTGCTCGGGTGATTGATGTCTCCCTGGGAACGGTCAGGATGATTTTGGTTATCCGCGGAGATAAAGTTCCGGCGGCCATAATCGGATTTTTTGAGATACTTATTTATACGGTTGCTTTAGGCTTGGTGGTCGGTTCTTTAAACGAACCGGTAAAACTATTGGTATTTTGTACCGGTTTTGCTTTGGGTGTTCTTCTGGGTACTTATTTGGAAGAAAAAATTGCCCTGGGTTACCGGGGGGTGCAGGTAACTATTGACAGCGAACACGCTCATATCATTGAAGATTTGCGGGAGGAAGGTTTCCCGGTCACCTGCTGGGAGGCCAAGGGGAAGGCGGGGCCCAAGATGGTTTTGAACATCTTCCTTAAACGCAATATGGCTATGGCTGTAGCGGACAAGATATATGAAAAAGATCCGGAAGCTTTTGTGGTTTTCATGGAGCCCAAACAATTTCGGGGCGGATATATTAAGAAAAAATAGGGGGCATAGATGGTGCTACAGTTTAGTACTTCAGGCGAATCTCACGGGAAGGGTCTTATCGGTATTATTGAAGGAATGCCTGCTGGGGTTGCCATAAGCGAAGAGGATATTAATCGGGAATTACAGAGGAGGCAGAAGGGTTATGGCCGTGGTGGCAGGATGAAGATTGAATCCGATCAGGTGGAAATTTTCTCCGGTATCAGAGATGGCTATAGCCTAGGCAGCCCTATTGCCTATCTTATAAGGAATAAAGATTTTGCTAACTGGCAGGAGATAATGGCGGCAGGGAAATGCAAAAGGTCGGAAGAAAAGGCTGTAAATCGCCCCCGGCCCGGTCATGCAGATTTAGCGGGGGCTATGAAATATAACCATAAAGATATGCGCAACGTTTTGGAAAGGGCCAGCGCCCGCGAAACTGCTTGCAGGGTGGCAGCCGGAGCCGTTTTTAAAATACTACTGGAGTCTTTTAATATCGGGATCTATAGCCAGGTGAAATCCATAGGCGGCGTGCAAGCGAAAACCTGGCAGGTGCGGGGGGATAATCGGCATGAATTTATGAGGAAGGTGGATGATTCGCCTTTTCATTCGGCTGATGTGGAAAAAGAAATCCTGATGATAGAAACCGTAGAGCAGGCTAAAAGAAACGGGGAATCCATAGGCGGCAGTTTCGAAGTAGGGGCGATTGGGGTGCCACCGGGATTGGGCAGCTATGTGGATTGGGAAAAAAGATTAGACAGCCAGATTTCCGCCTTATTGATGAGTATTCCGGCCATAAAAGCGCTGGAAATCGGGGAAGGCTTTGCCAACTCCGCCGAACCGGGTTCTAGGGTACATGACGAACTATACTATGATGAGAATAGGGGTCTATATCGGAAGAGCAATGGGGCCGGAGGAATTGAAGGGGGAATAAGTAATGGGGAGACGATTTGGGCCAGGGCCTATATGAAACCTATCCCGACGCTTTATAAACCTTTAAATAGTGTTAATACAGAGTTGTGGCAAGGGGAAAAGGCCGATATTGAGCGCTCCGATATCTGTGCGGTTCCGGCGGCGGCTATAGTGGGAGAAAGCATGTTAGCCTTTGCTATAGCCCGCGCCTTCTTAGAAAAGTTTTCCGGTGATAGTTTGGCCGAAACAAATGAATACTACCAAATCTACCGGGCCTACTTGAGAAGGGTGTGGAAATGGGAAAAAACATAGTCTTAATCGGTTTTATGGGCACAGGAAAAAGTTCAGTCGGTATAAAGTTGGCGGAAAAGTTCGGCATGGTATTCATCGATATGGATAAAGAAATTGAGAAGGTTACCCATATGTCCATCAATCAGATCTTTCGTAAACATGGAGAAAAGAGATTCCGCTCGGAAGAAAGGTTGCTGGCGAAAAAACTTGGATTCAAAAAAAACTTGGTTATCGCTACCGGGGGGGGAGTAGTCCTGAACGAAGAGAACGTTGAAGCTCTGGAAGCGAATGGGGTGCTGATTTGCTTGGAGGCGAGCCCTGAGGAAATCCTAAAACGGGTCAAACGAAAAAGGGCCTGCCGCCCGCTGATAAAAAAGGAATATGGAGAAAACGAAATCAGAGCTATGTTACAGGAGCGAGAGGTCTTTTACGCTCGTTCCGATTTTCGTATCAATACCGACAACAAAGAACCCCGGGTAGTAGCAGAAGAAATAGCCCGGCTTTTGCGGCAAAGAACAGAGATAACAGATAGGCTTTAGCGGATACGTAGAAAAGGGGACCCCCCGGGACGGGAAAGGATGAATGCTTTGAACCGATTAATGGTTGATTTGGGGGACAGAAGCTATCCTATATTTATTGAAGGCGGCTTGCTGAAAAGTTCCGGCATTTTGCTCCGACAGGTGTGTGACAGCGGGAAAATCCTGCTGGTCAGCAACCCGACTGTTTTTGCGCTTTATGGTTTACTTGTGCAGGAAGCTATAAAGAAGCAAGGTTTTGATTTAAGTATTGCCCTTATGCCAGATGGTGAGCGGTATAAAAACCGGGAGGAAACCTTTAAGATACTAGACCAGGCAGTTGCCGCACAACTAGAGCGGGGCGGTGTGGTACTAGCCTTAGGCGGCGGTGTCGTCGGTGATTTGGCTGGACTGGTGGCTGCCCTCTATCAGAGGGGTATCGATTATGTGCAGATACCTACTACCCTTCTGGCCCAGGTTGATAGTAGTATCGGGGGAAAGGTGGCTATAAACCACCCCCAGGGCAAAAATCTTATAGGTGCTTTTCATCAACCCCGCCTGGTTATTATAGATTTCCTGACTTTGGCTACCTTGGAGCCGAGAGAATACAAAAGTGGTTTGGCGGAAGTGGTAAAATACGGTATCATCTATGACAAAGAATTCTTTAATTATTTGGAATCCCACGCTGAGGCTATTAAGGCCCAAGAAGCGAATGTTTTGGAAAGAACAATCTATGAATCCTGCCGGATAAAAAGTGAAGTAGTAGCCCAAGATGAAAAAGAACAAGGCTTGCGGGCTATATTAAACCTGGGACATACCTTCGGCCATTCTTTGGAAAAATTGGGCGAATACTCTCTTTTACGACACGGTGAAGCAGTTGCTATGGGGACAATAGCGGCATCTTATTTGGCTCGGGGAAGAAAGTATCTCAACACAGATGAGCTGGAACGAGTTATAAGGCTATATCGATTGCTGGGCATTCCCCTACGCTGGCCAGATTTTGATGCGGAAGAAATTTACCAGGGCATGCTAAATGATAAAAAAGTTAGCAAAAGCAAGTTACGCTTGGTTTTACCAAAGGGGATTGGCGGCCACCTAATTAGGGAAGATTTTGTGCGGGAAGAGATACTATCAGCTATAAGGCAAGCCCAAAACGTTCAATAGCGGGATTCCTTATAGTAACCTGAAAAGGAGGGGGATAAAAATGAATAGCAATACTATCAGGGCGCTGGAACTAGCCATCGATCTTGAGGCTAAGGCTCGCGATCGCTACAAAGAATTAGCTGGGGAAGCGGGAGATCAGGAAACCAGGCTATTGTTCGAGCAGATAGCCCGCGAAGAAGATGCGCATCTGCAAAAGCTTACCGAACGGCTTAAGGCCTTGAAAATGATCGGCTAGTTCCCCGGTCATTCCAAGTGGGCCCCATTGTCATTCCGAACTTGCTAACCCCTTTTGTTTTCATCCTTATTTGTGAACCCGCTCCGCGTAAGGGTTAACGGGGAAAAGAAGAAGATATCAAAGCGCTAGCCGCTATCACGGCAAGCAATATAATAAGCAGGGGGATGGCGGCGACGATCAGCCTGTTTTTTACATGGTGTTCACCTTGGATATATTCCGCTATCAGGTGGGTACAGTATACCGTATTGCCGGAGAAAGCGATAACCACCAGGAATTGAATCCAACCTGGGATAGTCTCATAGGCCCCGGGTACTAAATGTGACCAAAGGGAATGACTATAATAGGCTAAAACTATAAACTCTATCAAACCGGCGGCATATTGAAAAACCAGGCCTTGTTTCTGTATGCTAACATTCATTTGCATAAGATTGCGTATTTCGTTTTGAGTGGCCATATTAGAACGGGCATTCATAATATCGATTTTGCTTTGGACCACCTCGATGGCCGCTCGATAATTTTCCCGGGATATCAGAACGAGGCCCTGTGCTTCTTCTATCTCCTGAAGACGCTCTAAATAGGGATTATACATATCATTTATAAAGTCATCACTTAAAACCGCACCTTGCAAAGAAAGCATCTGCCGTTTATAAGGTTTTAATAGGGAAGAAAGACGATTAGCGGCAGATAGCAAAGTGTTATAATCCCCTGCAATTTTGCCATAAGCCCGGGATAGACCTTCAATTTGCCTTTCTAACTCCAGAGCCTCTTCTATTCCACCCTTTTCCATAACCAGTTGGGTATGTAAAGTATTAGATAAATCTTGATCTAATTGCTCTTTTTCCTGTAGTGTTGCGTCCTTTTGCTCTTTTAAATAATATGCAATAGTGCGCAGGCGTAAAAAACTAGCCTCTAACAAGGGCAGCTCGCTAGCCAGAAAGTTGCGGCTTAACTGGCTGCATTCGTCTAGATGGCAAGCATAATAAGCACTCCCCTGCGGCCATAGGCTGCAAAGCCTGGTCATCCGTCCCTGCGCAATGCCTATGGCAAAATCATCATTATGCTGGGAGAGGTTTTGCGAGTACAATAGGGTATCTTCCCAAGACATATCGGTAGATAGGAAAATGCTGGTTTCTGCTATAATATCGGCATCATTAACCCCTGCTTCCTCTTTCCAGCTATCCAATTGACCCAAAGCGTCCGCCCAATCGTTTTTCCCCATCGAACAACGCAATACCAGGATACTTATATTATCCTTCTGCAATGGATGGGAAAAACTTTCTTCCTTATTCAAGACCTCCATGGAATAAAGCGGATAGTGATGTATGCCGTTTTTTTGCATTGTCCTAATTAATGGAATGAAATTACCGGCATCATTCTCTAAAAAAAAATAATAACGCCAAAATTCGCCCGTCATTTCAACCAGCTCCTATTAACATTTGATTATTCCTCACCGCAAATTATATTATTTAGCAAGATTAATTGTAAGGAATAAGTCAGAATAATAGACATTATTAACAATAGTGACCAAGTCCTATTGAAATAATCGGAATATAGTATAATATAGCAAATAAAAACATAATGCAATAGTATTTTTAATTAATATGTGCATTTTATGGAGGTTGCCCGCTCATGATAAGGAATTTACCGGAAGATCATCCGCCGGATGAGGACTACATCTATAGAAGAAAGGGCCCCCGATTTACGAAGTTCGACCAGGAAGCTCCTGTGGTTCCATTAGTTAATTCTATATTGACCCAGGCTGTGGAAGAAGGTGCTAGTGACGTTCACATCGAGCCGGGAGAGCAAGATATCAGGCTGCGCTTTCGCCTGGACGGAGAACTCTGTGAAGCCGCCCGATTACCTCTCAGTCTGCTGGCTCCGGTGATATCGCGCATCAAAATCATGGCGGGGATGGACATCGCCGAAAAAAGACTGCCGCAGGATGGGCGTTTCCGAGCTGTTATCGCAGAGCGGGAAATAGATTTCCGTACTTCCACCTTGCCTACCGCCTGGGGTGAGAAATTAGCACTGCGTGTTCTTGATAAGGATAACGCCTTAAATCGGATTACGCAATTGGGTTTTAGCCCTGGCAACCAAGAAAAGCTCTTGTCCCTGGCCCATCGTTCTCAAGGCATGGTTTTAGTTACCGGCCCCGCCGGTTCAGGTAAAACCACTACTCTTTATTCCACCCTAAGCCAAATTAACTCCACTAAGAAAAACATAATCACCCTAGAGGACCCGGTAGAATATACTTTGCCCGGGGTTAATCAGGTGCAGATAAACCCTAAGGCAGGGTTGACCTTTGCTAGTGGTCTGCGCTCCGTATTAAGGCAGGACCCCGATGTTATTATGGTCGGGGAAATCCGCGATCGCGAAACCGCGCATTTGGCGATACAAGCGGCTTTGACCGGGCACCTGATATTTTCTACCCTGCACACTAACAGCGCTGTCGGCAGTATTGCGCGTTTAAGGGATATGGGAATAGAGGATTTTCTGCTGGCTTCCTCATTGACCGGGGTGATATCACAACGATTGGTGAGAAAGTTATGTTGCCATTGCCGCCGGGAATATGAGATGGAAAAGCAATTGGCAGATATATTAGCCTTACCCTTCGATAAAGGGCAGCTGTATTTTCGCGCTGAGGGTTGCGAAAGTTGCCGTTATACCGGCTACCGAGGGCGAATTGCTCTCCAGGAGATAATGCTCTTAGGGCCGGAAATACGCGATTTCCTTAACCGGGGAGAGAGCTCGGAGGACTATTTGCAAAAGTTAGCTATAGAGAGCGGTATGACAAGTATTATGGCGGATGCTATCAATAAAGCTAAAGAGGGACAGAGTTCTTTGGAGGAAATAATGAAGGCAATTTATATGGGGGGGTTCTGACTTGGCTTATACCGGGTTGGAAGGGATACTGAAAAAGGGCATGGAAATGGGAGCATCGGATATACACCTGGGAGAGGGACAAATACCCCTATACCGGGTTAATGGCCGGTTAATTTCATTGGCCCACGATACAGTTTTAGGCGGGGAGGAAATACGAGGCTTGCTCCAAGAAGCTATTCCTCACCAAGGGATTATGGAAGTATTCCGGGAGCAGGGCGAGGTTGATTTTGCTGGTTTGCTTCCCGGAATAACCCGCTTTCGGGCCAACCTGTTTAAACAGCGCAATTCTTGGGCTTTGGCTGTAAGGATAATACCTCTTAATGTCCCCGCATGGGATGAGCTGAATTTACCGCCTATATTAAAAAAACTAGCTATAAGGAAAAGGGGACTTCTATTATTTAGCGGTAGCAGCGGTAGCGGGAAATCCACTACTTTGGCTGCTATAATCGAATTTTTGAACCAATCCCACCGGCTCCATATTGTAACTCTGGAGGACCCTATAGAATATCTACATATTAATCGCCACTGTATTATCAATCAAAGGGAGATCGGCAAAGATAGCAAATCTTTTCCGCAGGCATTACGGGCGGCTCTGCGCCAAGACCCTGACGTTATAATGGTGGGAGAAATGAGGGATTTAGCCACCATATCGACTACTATTACTGCGGCGGAGACGGGGCATATGGTTTTAGCCTCTTTACACTCAGGTACGGCTGTACAGTCTATAGAACGTATAGTCGATGTTTTTCCTCCCCACCAACAGGTACAGTTGCGCCTGCAATTAGCCAATTGCCTGCAAGGGGTTATTAACCAACAGTTGTTTAGCCGGGCCGATACTGAGGGACGGATACCGGCGGTGGAAGTATTGATAGCTACCAATGCCGTGCGTAATCTTATCCGGGAAAATAAGATATATCAGATTTATTCTGCTATGCAAACCGGTTATTCTTCCGGGATGAAAACCATGGAAAAGGCCTTGCAGGAGTTACAGCAACAAGGGCTAATCGGACCCAAATGAAAATCGGGGTGGGTGAACTTTGGAATATGCCTATAAAGTAAGGGATTCCCAGGGGAAAATGATAAAAGGTCTGCAGGAAGCCGAGGACCGCGACTCCCTGATACATTATTTTATAAACCAAGGCTATTACATAGTATCCCTGCAAGAAGCGAATAGACGCAATCCGGTGCTCTCCAGGGAATTGTTCCCCCAAAGAGTAAGTCCTAAGGAAATCCTTATAATTACCCGGCAATTCCTAACTATGCTTTCAGCTGGTTTTACTATCATAAGTATCTTTAAGACGATGGGGGATAAAGCCCCTAACCGGGTTTTGAAAAA
>CAYRCG010000066.1:0-11224 GCA_964422685.1 uncultured Syntrophomonas sp.
GCGGGGATTGGCTTTGTCGCTGAGTACAACGAACCGCGGGCTCATGTATATACTATAGAAGATATATTAGCAATCGATCCGGCGCGTAAAAAGACCGGGGCGGCTTGTTTTACCTGCAAATCGACGCAGGTTCCGGGGTTGATGGAAAAGTATGGCGAACAGTACTATCTGATGAGTTTTGACGAAATGAAAGATGAACTTAGCGAGCCTATCGGGTGCTTGGATTGTCATGACCCGAAGACCCTGGAATTAAGATTAACCAGACCGGCTTTAATTGAGGCTTTACAAAGGCAAGGCCGGGATATTGATAAGATCTCTTCACAGGAAATGCGCAGCTTGGTTTGTGCACAATGTCATGTCACCTATTACTTCCAGCCGGGGAGCAAAAAGCTTACCTTCCCTTGGGACAAAGGGGTCAAGGCGGAGCAGATTCTAGCCTATTATGATGAAATAGGGTTTACTGAGTGGACCCATCCTGATGCCGGCTCAGAGCTGGTGAAACCTCGCCATGCTGAATACGAAACCTTTAAAGACAGCACACATGAGTTGGCCGGCTTATCCTGTGCTGATTGCCATATGCCTTATACCAAGATAGGCAATAAAAAGATAAGCTCCCACGAATGGCAGAGTCCGCTAAACAATATAGAGCAGAGTTGTACGACTTGTCATCGAAATGGCGTTGATTGGCTGACTAATAGGGTGGAAACTATTCAGAAGCAGGTTAAACAGACGCAGGATCTGGCTGGGGCTGCAGCGGTGGAGGCTATTAATGAACTGAAGGTCAGTCAGGCGGCTGACACTGTGGATAAAAGGATACTAAAGGAAGCCCAGGAGCTGCATCGTCAGGCTCAATGGTATTTGGATTTTGTGGTGGTAACCAATGGTTATGGATTTCATAATCCGACCGAAACTTTAAATAATTTAGGCTTAGCTATCGACCTCGCCCATAAATCAACTCAGAAGGCCCGGGAGGCTAGAGGTTTATAATAGTGGGACAAAGGAGGACATATCCGAATTACTACCAGAATATAACAGTTCATTACCTAATTGCTCTGCTAAGGAGTTGCATTCTTGGATAAATTTCGCGTTTACTTAAAATTATTGTTTAAAAAACTGGCTTCTATGCAAAGTGCAATATACTTGTTATTAATGGTCGGTGCGGTTAGCGCCTTGGGGACCTTTATTCCCCAGGGCCAACCACCGGCTTTTTATATGGAACACTATGCCAAGCCGCTGGCTTATGTAATTAATGGGCTTGGTTTTAGTAATCTTTATCGGGTTTGGTGGTTTATATTTCTAAACATTCTATTATCCCTAAGTATTTTGACCTGCGCTTACCAGCGGCTGCGCCGGGGAAAGAGAAGGAGCATCCTGGCCTCGTTGTTTATGCATTTGGCTTTGGTTTTCATAGTGGTTGGAGCTATATGGTCATTGGGTTTATCCCATGATAAATTAGTGGAAGTGGAAAAGGGAGAAAGTGTATCCTTGTCAGACTACGGTTTTTCTGCCGGACAGCTAACCCTGGATGATTTTTGGATAGATTACTATCCAGACTATCAACCGCGGCAATATACCAGTAAACTGACTTTGCAGGGCTATAAAGGGAAGGATTACAAAAGGGAGATATATGTCAACAGGCCTTTTAAGGCGGGTAGCTTGAAGATATACCAAAGCAATTGGGGCTGGCTGATCCATTTAAGCGATATGGGAAGTCCGGCGGGAAAAAATATCTGCCTCAAAGAAGGAGAAAGACATATTCTTAATGTTCAGGAAGGTATAGAAATACAGGCTCTTTTTTTACCGGATTTTGATGATAGTGAAAGGGGTATCCATTCAAAAAGCCCCATCCCTAATAATCCCCATGCCTGGTTGACCGTCTTTCAGCAAGGTAGAATAATTGACATGGCTATCATAACGCCGGGAGAAGAAGTGGAACTCGCCTCTTACCTTCTGCGCTTTGATTCTTATAACACTTTTTCGGGCTTGCACGTCAAGCAGGATGCAGGAGTATATATGGTATTCGCTGGTTTTATTCTCCTGCTCGGCGGAATTGCTCTGCGCTATTTTATAGGGTATTGGGATAAAAGGAGGGATAGGCAATGGAAAACAACTTAATGAGCCTGCTTTTTATCTTGCTGCTTTTGATGGTAATGCTTAACCTGGCCAGGCTTTGGCATCCTCTAAAGGCGGGAGAATCCTGCAGTTCGGCCCTATTATACGCAGCGTTAATAGCCTTTCTTACTATTATTGTACTGAGAACGGGCTCCGGGGGGCGGATGCCTTTTGCTAATTCCTACGAATTCACCCTGCTTTTTTCGGGTGGAGTTCTATTTTTAGCCCTATTTGTCCGCCGGGGTTTACATTCCGCATTATTCGATTTGAGCGTTGGACTGGTCGCAATACTGCTTTTATCTGTTGCTAGTTCCTTCTCTAGTGAAATCCGTCCCCTGATGCCTGCTTTACAGAGCACTTGGCTTTATGCCCATGTAGCAACAGCGATAATCGCCTATGGCGCATTTGCTTTAGCGGCTTGTTTAGGCGTGGTTTATCTTAGCCGCAACGGGGAAAGTGCCTTAGGCTTGTCGGCTTTGGATGAGCGGATTTATAAACTGGTTGTAGGAGGATTCAGCTTTTTAACCATCGTTATCATTACCGGGGCAGTTTGGGCTGAGGAGGTTTGGGGCAGCTGGTGGAGTTGGGACCCTAAGGAAACTTGGTCTCTGGTTACCTGGCTGGTTTATTCAGCCTATCTTCATGCTCGCCGCAGTTATAATTGGAAAGGGGAAAAAAGCGCCTGGATGGTAATAATAGGCTTCGCTATTGTTATCTTTACCCTTTTCGGCGTTAGTTTACTCCTACCCGGGCTGCATAGTTATCTATGATGAACCCATACTTGATTCCGCTGCAAATTCCTTTTTGTAGCGGAATCAAACTTGGTCGGTTAAACAGGCATCAGAGGCTTAATGTATGCCGATAAACCGAACTATTACCGGAATACTACAAGATAGGAAGGCTAATCCCCGGGCAGCAGCCTTACGATGCTGTTTCCTTACAGACCATAGTTCCTCGGCAAGGTCAGCTTTTTTGATTCCGGAAAAGAAGAGTATATCATGAGCTTGCCAGGTGATAAAAAGTAGCGGCACCTACTATGCCATCTGCCTTAATACCGGAAGCTTCTTGCAGTTTTTTTACAGCCGCCTTAGTTAGGGGGCCGAATTTACCATCCTGTTTACCCTGATAATAGCCTAATTCTTGCAGGTCCCTTTGCAACCAGTATACATCATAGCCCTGGTTGCGCTCCCAGCGGCCTTCCTGGAGAACCCGGGCTCCCATTGTAGCATAGTTATATAGTTGGAAAACCGTCTCGGGACCTACTATACCATCACTCACCACATTCACATCATTCTGGAATAACCTTACCGTCGCTTCAGTTTTACTGCCAAAATTACTATTAGCTGGTTGTCCCAGGGTTTTAGCAAATTTCTTGGCGGTGGTTGCTAGTCGATTTTGCAGGACCCATACATCGAAACCGAAATTACCCTTCTTTAAGATACGGGCACCGAAAAGATTACCCCCGGGAGGGAGATAATTAGCAGTGGGTACACCTAAAAACAAAAAGGTCTTGGCCCCCACTACCCCGTCTATGGTGAGATTAAAATATTTCTGGAACTTCTTAACAGCATTCTCGGTTTCTCTACCGAATACCCCTTTTTCTTTTATAGCCGAGCCGATGGGGTCAGGTAGAATTTTCAGAAAATTTTGCAGAAGTTCAACATCGGTACCTTCATCGCCACGTCTTAATGCCCGGCTTCCTAAAGTGATATAGGTTGGCATTTGTTTCTCCTCCTTTCCGCTACTTATTTATCCTATGATAAAGGCATGCAAAAGGTTAATAAAATAGCTAGATTTATTGTGCTGGGGAAGTATTTTTCGGAATACTTCTTCTCGGTTTTGCCAAACAGGCTGCTTAGGAGTAATATTTTGCGGGATAAATGAAAGCAGTCCTTATTGATGCTTTATATCCGGCATTTGCCGGGCAATTGACAAGGGCTGGGGGCTCGGGTAAAATTTAAGCATCAATAGAAGAATGGGGGAAAAGTACCACGCTGAAAGCCTCATACTGACACGCTAAAAGGGCAAATTGAGGATGGCTCTCTACTTGTTTGCAACATGGCCGCAACTATTGAAAATAGCGGGGGTTATTGTTGGTTTTACCACAAACAAAGCAACCCCTCACCCCTGCCTTTCGTGTAAACTTCATATATTGCGATGAAAAAGAGTAGTAGAAAAGAGTAGCTTCCAAGAGAGCCGGGTTTGCTGGGAACCGGCAGGTGAATTTTTCGAAGGCGCTTTAGAGCAATCAGGAGGAAAGCCCGTCAGGGCTAGTAAAACCTGAAATCTTGAGGTGGGCGCATAGCCAATCAGGGTGGAACCGCGGGTAACCCCGTCCCTGTTCTAGGGATGGGTTTTTTTATTCTGGCACAATTTAAGAGGAGGTAGGTCCATGAATTTTCAGGAACTAATTCTGGGATTGCAGCGATTTTGGGGGCAGCAGGGCTGTGTTATCCAACAGCCTTACGATCTAGAGAAGGGGGCCGGAACCATGAATCCGGCGACCTTTCTGCGGGCTTTGGGGCCGGAGCCATGGCGGGTGGCCTATGTCGAACCATCACGTCGCCCTACTGACGGGAGATATGGGGAAAATCCCAACCGCTTGCAGCATTATTACCAATACCAGGTGATTTTAAAGCCTTCCCCAGATAATGTAATTGACCTTTACTTAGCCAGTTTGCGCGATTTAGGGATTGCAGCAGAGGAGCACGATATACGCTTGGTGGAGGATAACTGGGAATCGCCTACCCTGGGGGCCTGGGGTTTGGGTTGGGAGGTTTGGCTGGACGGTATGGAGATTACCCAGTTCACCTATTTTCAACAATGCGGAGGTTTCGATTGCATGCCGGTATCCGCGGAGATAACCTATGGTATTGAGCGTATTGCCATGTATATACAGAACAAAGAAAGTGTTTTTGATATCGAATGGGTTGATGGTATCACCTATGCCGATGTACACCATCAGTCGGAAGTAGATTATTCCCGCTATAATTTCGAGGCAGCCGATGTGGGGGCCTTGACCAGCATGTTTAGTATCTGTGAGGAGGAGGCTATTAGGGTGGCGAAACAGCAACTGGTTCAGCCGGCATATGATTATGTTTTGAAGTGTTCCCACTTATTCAACTTGCTCGATGCCCGGGGAGCTATCAGCGTGACCGAGCGCACCGGCTATATAGGCAGGGTGCGTAATCTAGCCCGAATGGTAGCCCAGGAATATCTGGAACAGAGGAAAAGACTCAGTTACCCCTTGATTAAGGATGAAAAACTGAGGAAGCAATTAATCGGCGCAGAGGGGGTGCTCTAATTGGCACAAGATCTACTGCTGGAAATCGGGGCTGAGGAAATACCCTCCGCTTATATGTCCCGGGTGTTAAGTGATTTAAAGGACCTAGCCGCTAAGAATCTGGCTGATGCCCGTCTGAACTACCGGGATATAGCGGTTTGGGGAACTGCCCGCCGGCTTTGCCTGCTGGTTAAGGGTTTAAGTGAAGAACAGAAAGATACCATATCGGAAAATAGGGGACCGAAAAAAAATATTGCTTTCGATGGCGAGGGGAATCCCAGCAAAGCGGCTTTGGGCTTTGCCCGTAGCCAGGGGCTTAGCTTCCATGAATTGGAGATAAAAGAACTAGGCGGAGTAGAGTATCTCTTCGCGACTAAAAAGGAAAAAGGACAAAAAACGACAACGGTTTTGCCCGGATTGCTTTTGAGAGTGATTAACTCCCTTTCTTTCCCTAAATCCATGAGATGGTCCTATTATCATACTCGATTTGCCCGTCCTATCCGTTGGCTTTTGGCGATATTCGGGGATAAAATCGTGGAATTCAGCATAGAGAATGTAAAAAGCAACAATTTTACTTACGGGCATCGTTTCCTTTCCGCAGGTGCCTTACCGGTAGGCAGTGTAGAGGATTATTTGCGAATTTTGCGGGCGCATTATGTAATATTAGACCAAGTAGAACGAAAAGAGATGATATGGCAACAGGTGCAAAAGGTGGCAGCCGAAGCTGGTGGGAGAGTGGAAGAAAACGAAGGTTTGTTGGAGGAAGTATCGTTTTTGGTAGAATACCCCACGGCTTTCTATGGTGAGTTTTCCTCCTCTTACCTGGATGTTCCGCCGGAGGTTTTAACTACTTCCATGATAGAACATCAACGCTACTTTCCTGTATATAACGAAACCGGTGAACTTTTGCCCGGTTTTATTGCCGTGAGAAACGGGAATGATTATTGTCTGGATATCGTTAAAACGGGAAACGAACGGGTATTAAAAGCCAGATTGGAGGATGCGCTTTTCTTTTGGAATGAAGACAGGAAGAAACCTCTGGATGAAATGGCTGTGAAGCTTAACGAGGTTCTGTTCCATGAGCGTTTGGGCACCTTGGCGGATAAAGTTCAGCGCTTGCAAAAGCTGGCTCTCTATATAGGGCAAGAAACCGGATTAGGCCGGCCAGAAAATATTCGGCGTTCCGCCCTGCTCTGCAAAGCCGATTTGCTAAGCAACATGGTTTACGAATTTCCGGAATTACAGGGCATTATGGGCCGCTATTATGCCAAAGAAAGCGGGGAAAAGCCTGAAGTGGCCGAGGCGGTTTTTGAACATTATTTGCCCCGTTTTGCTGATGATATCCTGCCTTCCGGCGCGGAGGGCATAGTCCTTAGCCTGGCGGAAAAAACGGATAGCCTTATGGGGTTTTTCTCCCTGGGGGTAAAGCCTAGCGGTTCACAAGACCCTTATGCTTTACGCCGTCAGGCTTTAGGTCTAGCGAACATTATCCTGGATAGAAAACTAAATATAGACCTAAAACAGTTTTTGGGGCAGGCTTACAGGGGATATACCGAGATAGGCTTTAATTTGGAAAACAGCGAGGAAGATAGTGTCAGAGAACTGCTAAGCTTTGTTTACCAGCGGATGCGCGGTATCTTATCCGGTGCCGGGATATCTTATGATGTTATCGAAGCGGTTCTATCCTGTCCTGCTTTTGATTTATGCGAAAACTATAACCGGATGCTTATGCTGCAGGAATTCAAGAAATCCCTATTATTTGAGGATTCTATGATAGTCTATAACCGGGTTAATAACCTGTCAAAGAAATGGGAAAGTGAAGAAATCGATTATGCGTTATTGCAGGATGAAAGTGAAAAGAAGCTATACCATAAACTGTCCGCGATAAAGGAGAAGGTTAATAGATCTATAGCCGCCCAAGACTATATACAAGCTTGGGAGACCCTCGCTGCCCAGCGCGCGGACATTGATGAGTTTTTTAATGCCGTGATGGTGATGGTTGAGGATGAGAAGCTCAAAGCAGCTCGCTTGGGGATATTGAAGACTATTGCTAATTTATTTAATTCCATAGCGGATTTCAGCAAAATTGCATAATGCTGAGTGAATTTTGCACAAAAAGGACGAAAAGGGTCAGGACATTCGCTGTTTAATGGTTGGGCTATTATCAGCGTCCATCAGCGCCCGAAGGGTCAGCGTAAATCTGCGTCTAAAAACCCCTTTCATAGCGCGGAATAGGGTTCTGTGCTCGGAATCCCCATGCAGTAGGGCTGCACCACGGCAAACGAATAATAATGCAGCCCTTGCATTGCGAGGAGCGGAGCGACGTGGAAATCTTCCCTTCGGGGAGTGAGGCGTGAGGGGTGAGGCGTGAGGGGAAAATCGGTTGGAAGCTGCTGTTTTAGCAAAAATCTATGATGAACAAAGAAAATTTTCAAAGGTAACAGGATTTTTTTAACCGATATAGTATATATAATTAGGGAAAAATAAGCGAATAAGTATAGCATAATAGGGTGGTGAATCCTATCCAGCTTAACGATAGGCAGGAAAAAATCTTAGAGATAGTGAAAAAACATGAGCCGATAACGGGAGAAAATATCGCAGAAATGCTCGAGGTTACCCGGGCGGCATTACGTCCTGATCTAGCCGTACTAACCATGTCCGGGTATTTAGAGGCTAAACCCCGAGTAGGCTACACCTTTAAGAGTGAAGGGGTAGAGAGTGCCATGCGCCGGGTATTAAATCAATATCGAGTGAAAGACATTCAATCCCCGCCGGTAATAATGAAAGATTCTAGCAGTATTTATGATGCTATAGTTACCTTGTTTATTGAGGATACCGGTAGTATATTTGTTGTGGATGATAACAAATACCTTTCCGGTATAGTATCCAGAAAGGATTTTTTAAAAACGACTATAGGCCAAGCGGATATTCATAAAGTACCGGTTAGTGTGATCATGACCCGGATGCCAAATATAATAATCACAAACCAGGATGAAACTGTAGTCGCTGCTATAAAAAAGATTGTGGAACACGAAGTCGATAGTCTCCCCGTGGTAAAGAGCCGAATAGAAGATGATGAAGAAAGACTGGAAATCGTGGGGAAGATTAGCAAAACTAACATCGCCAGGCTTTTTTTGGACCTGGCGGATAGTAAAACCAAGGAGGTTTAGCTTTGAACAGTCACATGCCGGGGGTTTTTATAGTATCTGATTCGATAGGGGAAACGGCTGAATTGGTAGTTCGCGCCGCTGCCAGTCAGTTCAATTCCGGAAGTATGGAAATCAGGCAAGTCCCTAATATATCCGATACCGAAACTTTGGTGGAAATAATTAATCAATCTGCAGCCGGTAATTTCATCATTGCCTATACATTGGTTATTAACGAGTTAGCTGAATTTTTGCAGGTAGAGGCCCGAAAAAAAGGTGTGATATGCGTCGATATTCTGGGGCCGGTGATGGAGGCACTAAAAAGCGTAAGTGACATCGAACCCCGCCGCGAGCCAGGTTTATTGCGCAAGGTAGACGAAATGTATTACCGGCGGGTGGAAGCGGTGGAATTCGCTGTCCGCTACGATGATGGTAAGGATCCCCGTGGAGTAATGCAAGCGGATATTGTGCTTGTGGGGGTATCCCGGACCTCGAAGACTCCGCTTTCTATGTATCTGGCCCATAAAAGGATTAAGGTAGCTAATGTACCTTTAGTTCCTGAGGTGGCACCTCCTGAAGAGATATTTCAAGTGGAAAGAGGTAAAGTTATCGGTTTAGTTATTAACCCGGAGCAACTGAATCAGATCCGCACAGAAAGATTAAAAACCCTGGGGCTCAAAGCCCAGGCCAGCTATGCGAACCTGGAACGCATTTTGGAAGAAATGGAATATGCGCAGGAAATAATGAAAAGGCTAGGTTGCCCTGTTATTGATGTAACCAACCGGGCGGTAGAGGAGACGGCTAGCAGGATACTGGAGATTTATTATAGGAGGTTAAGTCATGTCTAAGAAGTATGTTTATCTTTTTGAAGAAGGCAATTCCAATATGAAGCAACTGTTGGGCGGGAAAGGAGCCAACCTAGCCGAAATGACATTGATAGGCTTGCCGGTGCCGGCGGGTTTTACGATAACTACCCAAGCTTGTAATGAATACTTAGCTGCAGGCCGGGAATTACCTGTTGCTGCCCTGGAACAGATATTTACCGCCCTGAAAGGGCTGGAAAAGGGAAGCGGTAAATCTTTCGGAGAAAAGGATAACCCCTTATTGGTCTCGGTCAGGTCGGGGGCGGCGGTATCGATGCCCGGCATGATGGATACCATTCTCAATCTGGGTTTAAATGACGAATCAGTTCAAGGTTTGGCAAGTTTAACCGGCGATAGCCGTTTTGCCTATGATTGTTATCGCCGTTTTATTCAGATGTTCAGCAATGTAGTCCTGGGAGTGGAACATGCCAGTTTTGATGAAGTGATGGAAAGATATAAACGCAAACTATCCCTAATCTTCGATTATGAAATCTCCGCAGAAGAATTACAAAATATAATAGGGGAATACAAGGATATAGTAGAACAAGAAAAAGGATTTGCCTTTCCCCAAGATGTACGCGAGCAGTTGGTCATGTCTATACAGGCCGTATTCGACTCTTGGAATAACCAAAGGGCGAAGGTATACCGGCGCTTAAATAAAATAGATGATGAACTGGGTACAGCAGTCAATGTCCAATGTATGGCCTTTGGCAACATGGGTCTAGATTGCGGAACCGGCGTAGCATTCACCCGCAATCCCTCTACCGGAGATAGGGAATTATATGGTGAGTTTTTAATTAATGCCCAAGGCGAAGATGTAGTTGCTGGGATAAGGACCCCCACTCCCATTGATCGCCTTAAGGAAGAATTACCCGGGGTTTTCCAGCAGTTTCTGGATACCTGCCAAAAGCTGGAGACCCATTATCGCGACATGCAAGATATCGAGTTCACCGTAGAGAAGGGCAAATTATACATGCTGCAGACCAGAAGCGGAAAGCGCACGGCTCGGGCATCTATAAAGATAGCGGTGGAAATGGTCAATGAAGGCTTGATCTCGATAGAAGAGGCTCTGTTAAGGGTCGATGCCGAACAGATTAACCAATTGTTGCACCGGCAGATAGACCAAAGTATAAAACTAGATGCCATCGCCAAAGGTTTACCTGCTTCACCGGGGGCAGCCTGCGGCAAGGTTCTTTTTGATGCGGATACGGCTGAAAAAGTGGGCGGAACGGGAGAAAAGATCATCTTGGTAAGGAACGAAACCACCCCTGATGACATTCATGGAATTATATACGCCCAGGGTGTCCTGACCGCACGCGGGGGAATGACTTCCCATGCCGCGGTAGTTGCCCGCGGGATGGGTAAGCCTTGTGTTTGCGGTTGTGAAGCAATAAAGATTGATAGTGGGAACCGGCAGTTTTCAGTTAATGGGATAACAGTTAAAGAAGGGGATGTGATTACCATTGACGGGGCCAGCGGCAATGTAATGTTAGGCGTGGTACCAATGGTAGAACCCACCCTTTCGGATGAATTTGCTTTGCTTCTGCAATGGGCTAACCAAATAAAGAAATTGGCTATAAGGGCTAACGCTGACACACCCCAGGATGCGGCTCGTTCCCGGGAGTTCGGGGCAGAAGGGATAGGGCTTTGCCGGACTGAACATATGTTTATGGCCGGAGAACGGCTCCCCATTATGCAAAGGATGATCTTGGCAGAGAACCAGGAGGGCAGGGAAAAAGCCTTAGATATGCTTTTACCGTTCCAGCGGGATGATTTTTATGGAATACTAAAAGCGATGGCCCCCCATCCGGTTACTATCC
>CAYRCG010000067.1:0-10877 GCA_964422685.1 uncultured Syntrophomonas sp.
AACTTTCTAACTTTTTTCGCACTTCTAGTCTTGCTGTTCAGTTTTATCAAGAACTCTGCGCCTGCAAGCTTCCGGCTTGCGCGCAAGGACTATAATATCATGCCCTTTTTACCCTGTCAAGAAATTTATTTGCCTTATGGCATGAAATAAAATAGGTACTTCGACTATTTCCGAAGTACCTTATTATTTTAACATATTAGCTTGTGTCTGGCAAGGTTCTTGTTATCCCGCGGCTTTTTTCTTCCGCAGTCTTTCTATATATATAGCACCATCGGGGCAAACCATTTCACAAATCAGGCAAGCAATGCAACTGTCTTCGTCCTTGGGCTTCACTGTCGGGGTACCGTATACCCCAAGTTTTTCTGACCAAACCAAGGTCTGATTAGGGCATTTTTCCTTGCAAAGCCCGCATCCTTTGCAAAATTCGGGGAAAATATGAAAATTAGCCTTTTCCATCTTGGTTGAGATAGCTTCCATTTCCTTAGGCATTGCTTATCACCTCTTCCTTAAGCGACTGCTCCGCCATCTCCTTGCCAATGGCTAGTGCCTTGATATTCAGTTCCCGTAAATCTGGGTTCTTTTCAAACTTATAAGCCAGTTTGCTCTCTAAGGCTTTTTGGGCTGCCGCGAAAGAAACGACATTAGTAAGTCCGATAACCGCTCCCATTATTATAATATTAAAAACCTTGGGGTGCAATTTCAGGTTAGCGGTATCAACTGCCGGAATGCCAATAATTTTCCTGGCCTCCCGGGGTAAATCCTCTGGTTTGGCGGTAAAGCCGGAATCATAAACAAATAATGTATTGTTGTCGGAATATATAGCAGTCCGGCCAATCGCCCGTTCGCTCAAGGCGACAACCACATCGGCTTTGTTAAACTTGGGAGCCCCTATCCTTTTATCGCTTACCTGAATGAAAGCTATCGATACCCCGCCCCGTTGCTCTAAGCCAAAATTAGGGATATATATGGTTTGTTTGTTTTCTTCATAAGCGGCTTCTGCTAGTATTTCTGCAACTGATTGTACCCCTTGCCCCCCTTCGCCAGCCAGGACGATTCTAATGAGCGACATTTATTTATCCCCCTTTCCCAGTGGGTTTTTAATTTCCCCAACAGGGAAATACTGTTCCATTTCATCCTCCAGAAAATGCCAGGTCTGCTGGGCATTAGTTCTCCAGTTGGTGGGGCAAGTTGAAAGGACTTCGATAAAGGAGAAGCCATTTCCTTCGATCTGGTTTCTTAGTGCATTTCTCATGAAACGGCGTAATTGCTTGTATTTAGAGACAGTCGCCCGGGCGACATAAGCGCTATCAGGGGTTAATTCGGCGATAAATTCCGGCCCTTTTGTGGGATATCCGGTTAAATCTACATCCCGGCCAAAGGGGGAGGTTTCGGTCTTCTGTCCGGGTAAGGTGGTAGGTGCCATCTGCCCGCCGGTCATGCCATAATTGGTGTTATTCACTAGAATAAGGGTTACCTTTTCATTACGTACAGCTGAATTCATAAGATGCTGTGAGCCGATGGAATATCCCCCGCCATCACCCATATATCCTATTGTTATCAATTCCGGACGGGAGCGTTTTATGCCCACCATGACCGGGGTAGTCCTGCCATGATGAGTCTGGGTGCTATCACAGGCAAAGAAGTTCCAAGCTAAGAGCGAGCAACCGATATCACAGCCGAAAACCACTCGGTCTTGTATTTCTAACTCATCTATGGTTTCACCCAGTGCCTTCAGTACAATCCCATGTCCGCAACCGGGACAAAATTTATGGGGCTTGGAAGGCATATACCAGGAATTTGGTATTTTCGGTGCTATCATTCCCATTTAATGATTGGCCTCCTTCTTCTACAAAATGCTTTTTACCTTCTCTATTATATCGTAGTCTATTATCCCTACCCCGGGCATAAACAGGTTTTCGATAACTATGGTTTCCCCGTATATCTCCTGCTTAGTAAGCCTATCTAACTGCCCATAAGCTGATTCGGCTATTAAGAGCTTACGTGCGGGATTCCGGTTAATCGCCTCCCGCAGTTGCTTGCCGGGGAAGGGTCTTAATGTTATCGGTCGAAAATAACCGGCTTTTATGCCTTGGAGCCGCAGGAGTTTAACCGCATCATCTGCTGCCCGGGATACTACCCCATGGGATAGGATAATCACTTCGGCATCTTCACATTCTTTTTCTTCGTATTCGACTAGTTCGGGGGTGATAGCCTCATATTCGGCAGATACCTTCATAACCACTTCATAGAGTTCCTCTTCCAGGCTATAGATATTGCACAGGTGCTGTGGTTCTCTGTCCTCCCCGATCTTGCCCGGCAGACCTACCAAGGGGTAGGTGGCAATCATTTCTATCCCCCGCTCCTCCGGGTTATACATCTCCAAGGGTTCGCGCATTTTTGCCTGGTAACCATCCCCCAGCAGAAAAGTGGGGAAGCGATATTTCCAAGCGGTGTTGAAGCCTTTTATAGTATAGTCATATATCTCCTGGTGGGTAGCGGTCGAATATACGATGCGATGCCCTTCGCCGTTTCCGCCAAAGGTGGTCAGAGTTACTTCCTGTTGTGAATAGATGACGGTACCGGAAGAGGGTCCACCTCGCTGCTGAATTACAGCGAAAATTGGGAGGCGCATGGCCTCGGCCATGCCAAAGGGTTCTTGCATCAGGACATTACCCGGCCCCGCCGTAGCGGTAAAGGCCTTTGACCCACCTTGAACGGCTCCGCATACGGTGAACCCGGCTGATAGTTCGTCTTCTGTCTGCAAAAAACCTTTGCCGTATTCGGGTGCTAAGCGGGTCCAGTAATGCATAACTTCGTTCTGGGGAGTAATGGGATAACCAAACATAATCTGTGCCCCGGCTGCCAAGGCAGCCCAAGCAATTGCTTCGTTCCCGGTAATAAATGCTTTTTTTCCCGTTTCGAAAACTTTAGGCATTTATTGAAAACACCTCCTGCTCAATTAAGATTGCTGAATAGTATATACTAACTCCCCTGGCCTAAAGGCCGGAAAGCAATGATGATAATAGGCTAAGATTCCTCGCTGCGCTCGGAATTTTCACGCACTACGTGCACCACGGTAAACGAAAAGGGTCAGGGCACCCGCTGTTCAGTGGTCAAGATATTATCAGCGTCCATCAGCGCCCGAAGGGTCAGCGTAAATCTGCGTCTGAAAACCTCAGGCGGCCCCTTTTGTTTCTACCAGATTGCAGCCGGCATAAACCTATTTATATATTTTATCGGTATCGGTGAATGTTCCTTCACGAAATCCTTTAGTCTCTTATCTAGGACTTGATAGGCTACAGGTATTCCTAGTTCGGCGGCGACCGCAAATATCTCCTGATTTCCTGCCCGGGCTAATTCCGGCGTAGTTTCATCCCCCAAATGGGTATTGGCTACAATGGCATCAACCCGGCCTAAGCCCCTAATATAGCCCTTTATTCTTTCCCGACTGCTGGTCATAGGACGGGAATAATTTATGACAGCCATAATTTTAAGCTCTAAAGATTCATCTGCCCCCTCCACCAGATTAAGGGTATTAGCCCCAGATACGCCATAACCTACATCTAGAATGACATCGCCACTTTGTTTTAGTGCCCAGCGGGCTGCCGGATTAAGCATAGCCCCCGTTTCTCCAAGTCCAAAGGATTGTTCCCGCGTAAAAGCTAAAACTCTAAGTCCCTTTTTCTCTAATTCATTTTTCAGTGTTCTTAGCGTATAGAAGGGTTCAACCGTATCTAAATCTACCAAGGTCACTTCCCGGCCTTGACCCTTTAATTCTAAGGCTCTATTTATAGCCACTTCGCTTTTTCCGCTGGCATATTCACCTATATAAGCTTCCACGATTCTAAGCGTGTTTTGTTGCTTTAAAAGAAACACCTCCTGATAAAAAGAGACTATTGCAACATATTTAATTAAGTATAAGATATTGATGAATTATGCGTCAATATTAATCTTTTTTAGCCAAATGTAACTCACATTTAACAATAATGCTTTTACAGCCTTTGTAAACGGAGGCATCATCATAGCGATTAGTATACGCTTTATTTTCCCCTTCCGCCAAGATATTATTTTTCAAAAACAAAAGGCCGGTTTACGGCCCAAAATAATTAGCTTGGAGCTAATACTTCAATTTCCCCATTAATTTTCCGTAAACCGAGAGCAGCAATACCCAATGAAAGTAGGGGGCAGAGATTCCTTCCACCCCCAGTCAGCATCCCCCGGCGACTGATGACCGATATTGACTTCATTATCCTAATAAAAGCTGGAAGCATATCAGCAGTATGATTCCGGGCAGACCTAAAAAGCCCGCGATAAGAACTGTAATTATGTTAATCGGCAAATCGAATTGGAAATAGGCACCGATGTAGTTGGATATTAGTAATAGGACCAATCCGAGTAATGAATTGACGGCTAATTTCCACAGTAGCTTCACCGGTTTAAAAAGGACCTGCAATACTATGTACAATATCGCTAAGAAAAATAAGGCAGCTATGACTACATTAACCCATTCCATTTCCTCACTCCCCTCCCCTAGCTGTCTCCGTGATGGTTTTTTCTACCCTTTCATTGCCTTATCCGCTTTCTCCCGCTTCCTCACCGTTTTTAGCAAAAAATTGTAGCGTTTTTCCGCCGCTTGCAGGTATAAAATGGCGCAATCTATCATCTCTTCATCCTCTACCCGGGAGAAAAGGTTTTCCGCCTCCTGCACTTCTTTATGCGCGGCCTCGAGCATGTCCTCCAACGAGGGTTCCCCTACGCAATCATCCTCTTCCTTTAGGAGCAGACATTTCCCTAAACGATTCCAGATATTCGTACAAATCTTCATAGATAAGGCCCCCTGATCTGCAATAGATACTCGTTTAAAGCATCTTATGCCGGGGGCCTGTCTTTTATGTTTTTAGCTTAATATAAAAAGGTGAGGTCCCTGTCCCATGGGGGAAACAGCCCTATCATAACTCTTTACGCCCTTCTAGGGCCCGCCGCAAGGTTATTTCATCTGCATATTCGATGTCCCCTCCCACCGGTAAACCGTGGGCCAATCGAGTCACTTTTGCCCCGAATTTCCCGGCTATTACCGCCAGATAACGAGACATTACCTCCCCATCTATATCAGGATTTAGAGCCAGTACTACCTCTTTAATATCACCACCGGCTAGCCTTTCCTCCAAACCTGTAAGGTTGAGGTCCTCCAGGCTTTTGTCCTCCATGAGGTTAAAATCCTTGTTTAGAACATAGTACTGCCCTTTATAGCCGGTGCGCTCTATTGCAATAACGTCGCTGCTTTCCTCCCCTATACAGAGGAGGGTCTTATCCCGGCCTTCGTCCATGCAAATCAAGCAAGGATCGGAGTCAGTTAGGTAACCGCAACGGCTGCAAGGAAAGACTTTCTGCCGGCAATCGACTATCGCCTGGGCTAGTTGCCGGGTTTCTATTTCCGGCAATTTTAAAATGTACAGGGCGAGCCTCTGAGCGGTCTTGGGCCCAATACCGGGGAGTTTTAAAAGTTGATCGATTAGATTTTCCAATGGTCTGGCCAATCGCATTTCTGGTGCCTCCTAATTGCTGTTGGAGCGAAGGTTAACTTAAACCGGGGATATTAAATCCTCCCGTTATTTTCGCCATTTCACCGGAAACCATCTCCTGTGATTGGCGTATCCCTTCATTTACCGCGGTCAGCACCAGATCTTCCAGCATTTCCAAATCGTCCGGATCGACTGCCTCCGGCTTTATCTGGATAGATACTAACTCCTGTTTGCCATTGACCCGGACCAAAACCGCACCGCCTCCGGAAGAGGTTTCTATCTCCCTTTCGCGCAATTCCTCCTGCATTTTTACTATCTTTTCCTGCACCTGTTTAGCTTGCTTGATCATCTTGTTCATGGAGCCGCCACCCGGATTAAACTTCATCGCATTGTCCTCCTTAATCCTTAATCTCTACTAGTTCTTCCCCGAAGTACTCTATTGCCTTCTTCACAATGATATCATTATACTGGTCATCGTCCAGGAAAATAAACTGGCTTTCCATATCCTGTCCCGTAGTTTCCTGTAGCGCTTGGGCCAGGATAGCCCGGTTTCCATCTTCCTCCATGCGTTCTTTGTGGAATTTATAGCCTTTTCTATAGGCAATATATACCGTATCGTCCTTTATCCCCAAAAGCTTCCCTTGCACCAAAAGAGCATGGGTAGGAATCCTTTTTTCCTTCACTGCCGCCAATATCCTATTCCACAGGGCATCCTGAGCCGTGTTTTGCTCGCTTTGAGCGGGCCTTCCCGGCGGTGGCGCGGCCCTTCTTCTAGGCTTTTTAACCCCCGGAGCCTCAGGAGCCTTCGGTGTCGCAGTTCCCTTTTCACTGAATAGGGCCGATATCTCCATAAAGGCTACCTCTAACAGATATTTTTGCCCTTCGCTGAACCTTAGTTTATCCGCTGTATCCATCATCAGCCGTAATGCCCGTAATAAATCCTGCGAGCTTACTTTACCCTTTTCTTTGGCGAAAAAGGCTTGGCTTTCTTCCCCTGCCACAAGTAAATCCGCCTCTTTCCCGGCAACAATATAAAGAAGGAAGTCTCGCAAGAACATAGACGCTTCCCGCGCTAGCTGCTGGGCTTCTTTCCCCTGGCTAAAAGCCTGGCCCAACTTTTCAATTATAGCCGGCGTATCCTGGGAGAGAACTGCCGCTGTAAGTTGAGCCATGAATAGATCATCAACTAATCCTAATACCTCTAAAACATCCTGTTTGTCTATACTTTGGCCACCCTTATATGAATAGATTTGATCCAGCATGCTTAAGGCATCTCTCATGCCGCCATTAGCACGCCGCGCTAATAATTGCAGCGCCTCCGGTTCTATAGCTATTTCATCACTAGCCGCCACGTCTTGCAGTCTTTCAGCAATCTCCTCGGTGGTTAACCGGCGAAAGTTGAATATTTGGCAGCGCGAGCGAATAGTAGCCGGTATCTTATGAGATTCAGTAGTGGCCAATACGAATATGACTGCATCAGGAGGTTCTTCGATGGTCTTTAGTAAGGCATTAAAGGCCTCGGTGGTAAGCATGTGGACTTCATCGATAATATAGACCTTGTTTTTACCTTGGGCCGGCAATATCCGTACTTTTTCCCGCAAATCCCGTATTTCATCTATCCCTCGGTTGGAGGCCGCATCGATTTCGATCACATCCATAAAGCTGCCGTTATTAATATCCCGGCAGGAGGAACAGTGGTTGCAGGGTTCACCTTCAAATAAATCTTCACAGTTAACCGCCTTGGCAATTATTTTAGCAATACTAGTCTTCCCCGTCCCCCGCGGCCCCGAAAAAAGATAGGCATGGCTTAACTTTCTCTCCCGGATAGCATTCCTTAGCGCAGTTACAATCCTTTCCTGCCCTACGACCTCATCAAAACGCTGCGGCCTCCACGCCCGATATAATGCTAAATAGGCCACTGGTTTACACCCCCTTGTCTGCAAGTTTGCGTAGTAGTAGTGCGGTTTCGCCGGATGTTGCACCCCCGCTCCGCTAACGCTCGCTTGTTTATATGCTAAACCCCGAATTCTACTTATCTAAGGCATATTTTCGTTATTGTATGCGACCCCCAGGTCATGGGGGTGATGGCAGTATCTTATAATAGTTTCTCTTTGCTTGATTTTTTCCCTGCTAAATGTGCAAAAAGACAGGCATTCATCCTGTCCTTTACAAATATTAAGCCGTGCACCTGGCTTCGAGAATACCCTCCGAGCGTTACTGGAATAGTTTGCTCCATCCAGGCTTCCCTCCGTCACATGAGATTTACTTCTTAGTGCTGCTTCCTTCCGGACCTGACACGGTTCAAAGCTTCCCATTGCGAAGGACCCAGACTTCAACGCCACTTTTTCCAGCCAGACCCCACAAGATAGACCCTCAGCTCAGGAATTCAACCCTGCTGTAGCGGGTTGCAGGTTACAGGGCACCGCTACCTCCCCGTCTAGCACGGCAAATCCTAAAATCATTCCTAGCCGCTATTCCATCCCCGGCAAGTAAATTACGCCATAGATAACAAAACCCTTCCGCACAAGGGAGGGAGTCATGTTTATTAAAGCACCTCAGCTAAGCGGAATTATAGCACGAAATATCAGCGCAAGCAAACAATTCATAAGCCCAGGATTTGTCCAAATATTGGCGGTCATGTCAACCCCGCTCTTTGCCTGCGGATACACATTTGCTTGCATAAGTATTCCGCCCGCACCTGTGCATGGGCAACACCGACAGCCGCGCGCTAATCCCCATCCATGGAGGCGGCTTGGTGCTTTCGCGATGTCCTATCGCTCGCCCCCTTTCCCCTGTTCGGCTTCGCCTCCTGGTGTAGCATCCTTGCCTCACCAATGTTCGCTTTGCATATTTATGCAACCTATGCAAACAAAAGGGGTTTCGGCAGTAAAGCCGACTATGAATAGCTGAGTATTAACTTTAGGTGGAACTAAACCCGACATCATCCTCCAGTATCGTTTTCCGGGACATGGGCATCCTCACGGCGCCGGGGCGGTTTTGGCCCAAAAAACTGATAG
Organism: uncultured Syntrophomonas sp.; assembly: GCA_964422685.1. Classification (GTDB taxonomy): domain Bacteria; phylum Bacillota; class Syntrophomonadia; order Syntrophomonadales; family Syntrophomonadaceae; genus Syntrophomonas. Next base: position 8,540 of record CAYRCG010000067.1, read on the forward strand.
AAGTGGGTCTCTATCCTGCCATTATAGAGTTTTCTCCTTTTATCCGCCGGACGGCCAAAAATACGCTCGAAATCCTTGTAGGCGGTTAGTATATAAAAGGACCAGGTTTCCAGGTTCTTTCTAAAAACAGCCGCCATATCCCGATATATCCTTTCCACCGCAGCCAGGTCTTCCAAGCGTTGACCATAGGGAGGATTAGCGATTAGGAAACCGTATTTTTCCCGGGTTTGAATCTGATTTACCGGCATCTGCTGAAAATGGATATGCCCCTCCACTCCGGCTTGCCGGGCATGATAGCGAGCTAGGCTAAGAACTTTTTTATCTATATCGGTTCCCCGAATCTTCAAGGTCATATCCCGCTTAAGCAGGTCATTAGCCTCACTTCGTGCTTCTTGCCAATATTTTCGGGGAATTATCGGCCATTTTTCCGCCGCGAATTCCCGTTTCAGACCGGGTGCCAGGTTTAAAGCTATCATCGCTGCTTCTATAGGTATGGTGCCGGAGCCACAGAAGGGGTCAAACATCAGCCGATCCGAGTGCCAGCGACTTAAGTCTATCATGGCCGCGGCTAGGGTTTCCTTAAGGGGAGCAGCACCGGACAATTGGCGATAACCACGTTTGTGCAGCCCCGCCCCGCTAGTGTCCAGGGTTAGGGTTGCAATATCTTTTAGCAAAGCCACTTCTATGGTATAACGAGAACCACTTTCCTCAAACCACTCCTTATGATAACGGCCCTTCATACTTTCTACCACAGCTTTTTTTACGATGGCCTGGCAGTCGGGCACACTAAACAGTTGCGAGCGGATAGATTTTCCCTGTACCGGGAAGTTAGCATCAGCCGGTAACCAATCCGACCAGGGCAAATCGCGAGTTTGATCAAAAAGCTCAGTAAAAGAACGGGCGGGGAATTCCCCCATTTTGATTAGCACCCGATCGGCACTACGCAGCCAAAGATTACAACGGCATATGTCTGCCAAGGATGCCCGAAAAGTCACCCGGGCATTTTCCACTTTCACCTCATCAAATCCTAATTTTCGCACTTCCCGGGCTACAATGGCTTCCAATCCGAAAGTAGCGGTAGCGATGAGTTCAATTTTATCCATATCTAACTCCGTTCAGTATATTCCCAACGATTCTATTTACTTTGCGTAAATTATACTGTAAATTCCTGTTATAGAACAATTTTTTATCCGGGTTAAATCAAAATAAACAAAGCTGAACTTTCCCCCAGAAAGAAAGAGGTGTAATTACCGATGAAAAAAGTACTGGGATTAGTTGTTTCTGATAGGAAGCTAGGCAATAGCGAAATACTGGTAAAGGAAATAATGCGCAGCGTCCCCGAAGAATGTAACCGGGAATTAATCCGCCTAACCGACCTAGAGATAAAGCCCTGCCGCGCCTGTTATCGCTGTCTGCAACCGGATAAATCTTGCCTTACCCCGGATGATTTCAATTATATTATCACCAAAATCAGAGAAGCCGATGCCCTTATCATCGGTGTACCGGTATATTTCCTGGGACCGCACGGCTACTATAAGATGCTGACTGACCGCTTGCTGGGGACACAAAATTATTCCCGGGACACGCGCGGGAAACCCTGTATAATCGTTATGCCTTATGGCTCTCGTGGTTGGGAGGGCTATAGCAAAGCCGCCGGCATCGTTATGCCCAAGCTGCTGCGGATGAAACTTTTAGAATGCTGGCAGGTTTATGCCACCCTGCCGGGAGAATCCCTTTTAAACCCGGAAAACATTAGCTACGCCCAATCCCTGGGGCGAAGACTTTTCCACGCAAGCGAACGACCTGCCGGGAGCAAAGAGTGCCCCCTCTGCGGCTCCGATCTTTTCCGTCTGATCGACGAAGAACAGGTGGAATGCCCGATATGCGGAGCCAGGGGCATGTTTAAAAATGGCAACCTAAATTTTTCCGCTGCGGACTACTGTCGTTTTTCCGACCATGAAATGGATGAACATTTCAAACTGTGGCTGTTAGAAGTAAAAGAGCGCTTTCGGGCGGAAAAAGAGCATTTGAAGGAACTGCACCGAGATTATAAAACCGATGAATATCAATCCTGGTGCGTGTCACGGGGACGGTCCTTTTGACACAAATATCTCGAAGATTATCTAGCTAACAAATGGCCGGGGGCATCCCGGGAAGCAATATACGGAGATCGAGTAATGCGTAATGAGGTCATTCTGGAATTGCGGACAAATACGGGTCTACAATTCGGAAGATTACCGAATTATTAGGCATAAATCGGGGAGTCGTTGAGCGAATAACATCTAAATCGAACTAACCTGCGTGAAAAGAGGGTGACAAAAGGACCGTCCCCATGTCA
>CAYRCG010000068.1:0-7820 GCA_964422685.1 uncultured Syntrophomonas sp.
TCAATTTTCATACAAACCTCCATGACCCGAGGTCACAAACAATGATGAAAATGCCCGGGAATGACCGCGCGTTGTGTCATTGCGAGGAGCGAAGCGACGTGGCAATCTTCCCCTAGGGTAATATGCTTTGACGGGGGAAGATTCCTCGCAAGCTCGGAATGACGTGGGGCCTCACGCCTCACGCCTCACGCCTCACGCCTCACGCCTCACGCCCGGCGCGATAAACAATGGCTTAATTATAGTCCGCCCCCAGCGGCCTTGTCAATATTTCCATAGCCTGGCGAATCCCTCCGTTGCAGAAAATATCGAAGAGGCGGATATACCTCCGCCCCTTCGTGCAGACCCTATTATTTCGATAGATTGAGGGTATCCCGAGCGATAACCAATTCCTCATTAGTGGGGATGATAAATATTCTGACTTTGGAATCATCCGCCGCTACATCCACTTCTTTACCCCTGACCTTGTTCTTCTCGACATCCATCTTGATTCCCAGGAAGTCCAAATTAGCGCAGACATTCTCACGAATATCAATGGCGTTTTCACCTACTCCGGCGGTGAATACCAAGCAATCTACCCCATTCAGTTTGGCAATGTAATTGCCGATATAACCCTTGACCTTGTTATAGTAAACATCCAGGGCTATTTTGGCTCTTTCGTTGCCGGAGCCAGCCGCTTCCAATATATCCCTAAGGTCATTGGAAACACCAGATAATCCCAGCATGCCGGATTTCTTGTTAAAGTAGTTATTAGCTTCGGAAGAACCCATGCCTAATTTATCCATTAAGTAGAATACAATCGCCGGGTCGATATCGCCCGAACGAGTTCCCATTACCAAACCTTCCAGAGGGGTGAAGCCCATGGAGGTGTCTATTACTTTGCCGTCCTTAATGGCTGCCATACTGGCACCATTGCCTAGGTGCAGGGTGATTATCTTGCACTCTTCGTAAGGTTTGCCCAGCATTTCAGCCGCCCGATGGGCCACATAGAAATGAGATGTGCCATGGAAGCCATATCTTCTTACCCGGTATTTCTCATAGACATCATAGGGCAGGGCGTACATGAAGTTGGCCGGTCCCATAGTCTGATGGAAAGCAGTATCGAAAACTGCCACGTGCGGAACATTAGGCATCAGCCTTTGGCAGGCATCGATTCCCATTAAATTGGGGGGGTTATGCAGGGGAGCAATTTCAAAGCATTCTTTAATAACTCTCTTGACTTCGTCATCGATAACCACGGAAGCTGCGAAAGCCTCGCCGCCATGAACTACGCGATGGCCGACTGCACCGATTTCATCCATGCTTTTCAAACAGCCGTACTCCTCGTTTACCAGAACCTGGAGCACCAGTTCCATACCTGCAGTGTGATCAGGCAGGTCCTTCTTAATCGTTACTTTGTCTTTGCCCTGGGGACTGTGGTCCAGCGTTGTGCCCGGGATGCCTACGCGATCAACCAGACCTACCGCCAGGACGGATTCATCCGTCATATCTACGACCTGATACTTGATGGATGAACTGCCTGCGTTAACTACCAGTACCTTCATTTTCAAAAAACCTCCTCAATTATGTTTGTATTTGTCTTCTATTTCACTATCTTCATAGGATATATTCTGCAATGCCCTAGAAAATCCTTCGCGTTAATATAAAATAACTTGAAGATTGTTCAATGGCTGTTCTGCTTCACTATTATGAATAATGGTTTAAGATTGCCGCGTCGCTGCACTCCTCGCAATGACGGGGGCGCTATGTCATTGCTATGAAAGGGGTTTTTAGACGCAGATTTACGCTGACCCTTCGGGCGCAGATGGACGCTGATAATATCTCACCATTAAACAGCTGATTCCCTGACCCTTTTCGTTTACCGGGATGCTTACTATGACTTCGCTGCCGTCATCGCTACTACATTGACGATGTCCTCTACGCTGCAACCCCGGGAAAGATCGTTAACCGGTTTGTCAATACCCTGCAGGATAGGTCCGATGGCTTCTGCTTTGGCCATTCTCTGCACCAGTTTGTAGCCTATATTCCCTGACTGTATGTCCGGGAAGATCAGCACATTGCAATCCCCCGCTACCGGGCTGCCCGGAGCCTTGGAAGAACCAACACTAGGCACTATAGCCGCGTCCAATTGGAATTCCCCGTCCACTTTCAGTTCCGGGAATTTTTCCTTAGCAATATTTGTCGCTTCTATAACCTTATCCGCCATGGCATGGCTGGCACTACCCTTGGTGGAGAAAGAGAGCATGCCGATTTTCGGGTCCTTCATCCCGCATAAATCAACGGCTGTCCCCACAGAGGCTTTGGCAAATTCCGCCAACTGTGCCGCCGTCGGGTCAATGGTAACCGCGCAGTCAGCGAATACAAATATTCCATTATCCCCATAGGGGCAATCCGGAACAATCATGATAAACGCGCCGGATACGGCGGAGATGCCCGGAGAAGTTTTAATGATTTGCAAGGCGGGTCTTAAGACATTACCGGTGGTATTTTCTGCCCCGGCTACCTCACCATAAGCCTTCCCCATTTTTACCATCATAGAAGCGAAAAATAGGGGGTCGAGCATAGTGGCTTTAGCCTTATCTAGGTCAACGCCTTTCGCCTTGCGCATTTCGTAGAATGCCTGTACAAAATCATCAAAAAATGGGGCCTTTTCCGGGTTAATAATTTCCGCACCCGAAATATCCGCCCCAATCTTTGCCGCCTGTCCTTTAATGGCCCCTTCATCACCTAGAAGGATGGGATGAGCTACCTTGCTATCAATTATCCCTTTGATAGCCTGGATAGTCCTTTCCTCATTTCCTTCAGGGAGGACGATAGCCCTGATATCTTTGGCCGCTTTTTCCTTAATCTGTGCAATAAGATCCATCCTTTTACCTCCTTGTTTTTTTACATTAAAGTACGCTCAAACTCTCCTCATACATTCTAGCATAAATGGATAGCTGGTGGTAAAATTTACGATACTAGAAAATGAATGGGAGAATCAGGTTATGGCAGTTTTGGGCATAGTCGCAGAATACAATCCCTTCCACAATGGTCATCTTTATCTTTTGGAGGAAGCCCGTAAATTAGGCGATTTCTCCGCCATAATCATCGTGATGGGCGGGAACTTTCTGCAAAGGGGCGAACCCGCCCTATGCGATAAATGGTCCCGGGCGGAGATGGCCTTGCAGGCGGGAGCAGATTTAATCGTCGAGCTTCCTTTCTGTTTCGCCACCCGCAGTGCCTATTATTTTGCCAAAGGGGCCGTTCAACTTCTGCAGCGTAGCGGGGTAGTTACCCATCTAGCTTTCGGGAGCGAAAGCGGCCAGCTTTCCCAACTGCAGGAAATAGCTGCGGTACTAGCCGACGAGCCCGATGTTTTTAAGGCTATCCTTAAGAAAAGGCTCTCCCAAGGCATTAGTTTTCCCCTGGCCCGTTCCCGAGCCCTGCAAGAATACTGCGAACTTGCACCTAGGGGGGATAACCCAGAGGAATGGCAAAAAGTTCTGACCGGTCCCAACAATATATTGGCTCTCGAGTACCTTAGGGTTATACAGGAAGGAAATATCCCCCTGCTCCCCCTAACTATTCCTCGTCGGGGCCCGTCTTTCCATGATAATAGTATTGCTGCTATGCCGGTTAGTAATTCCGCCTCGTATTCCAGCGCCAGTGCCATCCGCCGCGCCTTATCCGAGGGCTTAGGTTGGAAGGAAATCACTGCTGCCATCCCCCCGGCTAGCGCCGAGATACTACAGCAAGAAATAAACCTAGGCCGGGCACCGGTCGGATCCGATTATCTGGAACAGGCCATTCTGGTAAAGTTGCGTCTAGTTGCCAGTGATTTTCTAAAAGATATTTACGAAGTGTCCGAAGGCCTGGAATTCCGGATTAAAGAAGCGGCAAGTTCCGCCGGCACTTTAGAGGAACTACGACATCGCATAAAATCCAAGCGTTATAGCCTAACCCGAATCAACCGCACCTTATTATATGCACTTTTTGCCCTTTCCAAAAAACAGGTTGAACGATTCGATCGGCAAGGGCCTGAATACCTTCACATTTTAGGATTTTCGGCAAAAGGCCAAGAAATCCTGCAAGAAATAAAAATTAAATCTACTTTGAGGATATTAAGCCGGGGTAGCGAGGTAAAACAGGCGAGTAGTGAAAAACCGGAGACAGTGATGGCAGAAATGATTGGGCTGGATTGCCAGGCTACTGATGTTTACAGCCTGCTTTTTCCTAACCCCGCCACCCGCCAGGCAGCGCGCGACTTTACTACCCCGCCGGTGAGGATATAAGGGGTGAGGCGTGAGGCGTAAGACGTAATAGTGGCGCTAGATACTGCTGCTGCAAGCAATCTTCCCCGGTTGGAATGTTGGAATGGAGGAATGGAGGACGAGGGATTAGGGCTTAGCCTTCCGCATAATACTCTCTATTATCTCCTCGATTTTTTCCTCCGTGGCGATCCTGCCCTGGTCTACGATTTGGCGGGATTTGCCAAAATCCCCCGGTTGGAAAGAACCCACCGCGGGCTGTATGAGAATATCCGCCCCCGGTTGGATTAAATCAAAATGTTGTTTAGCCATAATGTCCAACGCAGCCAAAATAACATCCATGGTGTTATTTATACTGACATTCTTACCCGGACCGAAAGTAACATCCACCGCTATTACGATTTCTGCCCCCCGCTCCCTGGCTACCCCAACCGGAAGGCGATCGGCCACCGCCCCGTCTACCAGCATCATACCTTCCTGCCGCACCGGGGTAAATATACCCGGTATAGAGATACTGGCCCTAATGGCATCGGCCACCGAACCCTCCTCAATAACGATTTTTTCTCCGGAAAAAAGGTCAGTAGCGACGGCTAATAAAGGAAGGTCTAGCTCAGCAAAGCTTTTTTTCTTAGTAAGGAGCTCTAGAAAACTTTGTATTTTCTTGCCGGATAGGAAGCCCATGCGGGGAAGATGCACATCAAAAAATATATTAGTATCCATAGTATCCAGCATACGATCCAGCATTATGATATCGGCACCAGCCGCGTATATGCCCCCCACCATAGCACCCATGCTGCTTCCGACAATAAAGTCAAAAGGAATATGATGCTCCTTCAGCACCTGGATTACGCCGATATGCGCCAGACCGCGGGCACTCCCGGCACCGAGCACCAGGGCTATCCTGGGGCGGAATTCGTCTTTGAGCATTTCATCCCTCCTAGCTTTCATCCGTATTGCCGGTACTTTTCCCTTCTATCAGGTTATACGACCGATAGGTATTTAATATATATAATAAAAAAGTGAGGTATAGCATGGGCAATTATTCCCGGCTTTTTTTTCTTATTATAATACTATTCCTGGCGATTTTCATGCTGCTTAACCCGCAGCAGACCGTTAACGCCGCTTCGTCGGGTTTTCGGCTCTGGTTTTCCATAATAGTGCCCGCTCTTCTCCCCTTCTTCATCCTGGCGGAGTTGCTGGTTAACCTAGGAGTCCCCCGGATACTGGGGGCATTGCTGGAGCCGCTTATGCGCCCGCTTTTCAACCTGCCCGGGTGCAGCTCATTAGTAGTAGTTATGGGGTTCACCTCCGGTTTCCCGGTAGGGGCAATACTGAGCAAAAGACTCTACGAGGAGAAAATGCTAAGCGGCGATGAGATGTCCCGCCTAGTTTCCTTTACTAATAACTGCAGCCCCCTTTTCATCCTCGGAGCCGTGGGGGTAGGGATGCTATCTTCCCCCTTCTTAGGATACATCCTGGCCTTATCCCATTATTTGTCCAATCTCCTGGTGGGAATATTTTGGGGTATAAAAGCCGATAGACCTGCGCGCAGAGTCCCCGGTACTACCCTCCGCCGGGAATTATCTATCGCCCTGTCCGCAGCCAAAGAAAGCTACTGCGGCCTGGGGAAACTTCTGAGTGATGCTATAAAAAATAGCCTGAACAATGTCCTGGCTATTGCTGGCTTCATCATATTGTTTTCGGTTATAACGCAGATGTTCTCCTACTGGGGCTTAATCAAAATAATGGCTCTCCTCTTGTTAAAGGTTTTATCTATCTTCAACCTTCCGTATGAGTTGGTACATGGCTGGCTTATGGGCATATTCGAAATTACCATCGGCAGCAGGGCTATAACCTCAGACCCCCCCGCCCATACCCTGCCGCAACTGCTGGCAGTAAGCAGCATATTAGCTTGGAGTGGGCTCTCCATCATTGCCCAAGTGATGGGCATTGTCGCCGGCACCCCTGTAAAACTTTCCTTCTATATATACTCTCGTTTCCTGCAAATGTCCTTATCCGCTATCATAACCGCCATCGCCTTTAAGCTTTTAGCCGGCGGACAGCGGAGCGTCTCATCATTTTCCCTGCCCTATTATAAAGTCCTATACTCTTTTGATGCTTGGGGCATTTCCCTCACCTGTCTCTGGCTTTGCTTCCTGCTGTTGACATTTATGCTGCTCATCAGTCTATATCCTCGCAGGTCCTGAATGAAACCCCGATTTATCGTTTTAATCCTGCTTCAGGGATTCCCGGCCCTGCTGCACAGCCTCCAACCCCTTTTGCAAAACAATTTGGATGTGGGAAAGCAATCCATCGGCGTATTCATCCGCGTCCTGGCGTATATCGTGGGACGCCTGCTCGGCCTTAGCGATTATATCCTCCGCCATTTTCATGGCATTGCGGGTAATCTCACTATCATCGACCATACGGGCCACCTTATCCCGGGAATGCTCTATAACAGTTTCCGCTTCGGCACAGGCTTCCTTAACTATCCGATCCTTTTCTGATAAAAGAATCCTGGCTGTTTCCAGATCATCCGGCAATATAGCCCGTATTCTATCCAGACGATCCAAAAAACGGCTGCTCTCTATCACCGCCTTATCATTCATCAAGGGAAGTTTTTTGCTGTTCTTTATCATCTGTTCCATTTCGTCCAATATCCTGAATATCTCCATCATTGCCCTGTACCTCCTTATTATGGCGATAAAAGTGTAGACTCGATTCCCCGTAATGGTTTAGTCGATACCGCCCCAGACCTTCCAACATTCTGGGCAGTTCCATTTTCCGCGGCGCCCGGATTATGATATAGCCTTTTTCCTGCAAAAGCCCGGCTTCGGCCAAGGCGTTCAGTACCGGATGGAAAATGTTCTCCCGGGTGAAAGGGGGATCTATATAAATATAATCGAAAAATAGACCCCGGCGCTGTAATAACTCTATGGCCCGGAAAACATCCCGGAATAATACTTCGCTATATTCGGAAAAACGGCATTTTTCCAGATTGATTTTAATAGTTTTAACCGCTTCCCGGTCGTTATCCACAAAGGTGACTCGTTCCGCCCCCCGGCTTAAGGCTTCAATCCCGACGCTTCCGCTCCCGGCAAAAAGGTCCAGCATCATAGAACCCTCTATGCCCGGAGTAATTATATTAAAAAGGCTTTCCTTTATTCTATCCGTTATCGGCCTGGTTTTCATCCCCGGGGGTGCTTTCAATTGCCTTCCCCGGGCTATTCCTGCAATAACCCGCATATCTAATCCCTTCAATTAATTAATTCGCTCCTAAACCCACTTTGCCCTTTTTTACCACAGTTTATTTTATCACAAAACGAAAGCCGGCGGAGCCTTCTCCGTCATTGCCGTGATTGCCCCAGGGGAAGATTGCCACGTCGCTTCGCTCCTCGCAATGACAATCAAGCTGTCATTCCAGGGAGCCGCGCGTCATTCCGAGCCTGCCTCTCCCATGTCATTGCTATGAAAGGGGTTTTCAGACGCAGATTTACGCTGATCCTTCGGGCGCTGATGGACGCTGATAATATCTTAACCACTAAACAGCGGACGCCCTTACCCCTCACCCCT
>CAYRCG010000068.1:7920-10794 GCA_964422685.1 uncultured Syntrophomonas sp.
ACCCCTCACGCCCCACCCCTCACCCCTCACCGGCTAGAAATATTACCGCAGGTGGAATATAATAGTAATATAATAAACCGACTTAGAATAGTATAGAAAGGGGGGATGTTTGTGAGAAACACTATCGTTGCCCTGTTAACCGTTGCCTGCATGGCTTGGGTATTAGGAGTGTGCAACCCGGTACAAGCGGAAGATAATAGTATAAAGGTTCTGGTTAACGGTAAATCTGTAGTTTCCGATGTCCCGGCAACCAATGTAGAAAACTCAGTTTTGCTTCCTTTCCGCGCTATTCTAAATGCCATAGGGGTAGCGGACAATGAAATCGAGTGGGATGATAAATCAAAAAGTTTAGAAATCAAACACCAGGGGAAATATGTCTTCTTAGCCATCGGCAGCCGGGGAGTAGTAGTCGACCAAAGCATGATTATGCTGAACACGGCTCCCATTATCAGTCAAGGCCGGACTTTAATTCCGGTGCGGATGGTCGAAGTGTTTAATGCCAGTGTAGACTGGGATGGTAAAACTAATACCGTATCCATCAAAACCGGGAAGTAGCTGAGACGGACCGGCTTTAAGCTAAGGGGGGGAAATATGAGATATTCCAGAACAAGTATATTAATAAGCCTCGGCTGTTTTCTGTTGGCTTTCATATATATCGGCAGCTCCGGCGTCGGTACTGCCGAGGCAGCAGAAAACAGCTTTGTTAATGGTGTGCTGGGACAGTATTATGATAGCGCTCAACCCGATAATATAAGCTATAAACGCATGATCCGCATTGATGACAATATCCGCTTTAACTGGCAAACCGATTCACCGCATCCCAGTATTGAACCTGACAGCTTTTCGGTCGTATGGAGCGGATATATTGAAGTACCGGTTACCGGCAACTATGATATTTACACCTATTCCGATGACGGGGTACAATTCAGCCTAGGTGACGGGGGTCTGCTTATTGACCGCTGGGGCTTGGTAAATCTGGAATTTACCAAAAGCAACCGGAGACTATCTTTACAGCAGGGAGTAAAATATCCCTTCACCCTGAAATATCAGGAAATGCCGCTAAATGCGACTATTGTCCTTTTCTGGCACCGCGAAGGCGGCAGCATGGAGATTATCCCTTCTTCCGCTTTCTATGTTTGCCAGAACCACTACGATAAATACCGCGTACCGGTGCTGGTTAATCAGCCCAGGGCCAGCGGCGGGGGCTTAAAAGGAGAATACTTTATCGGCGCCCAAAGCGTCTGCGATAGTAATGCCACCCCGGACCATGTGGTAGCGGGAGAAAACGTTGCTTTCGAATGGGGTGCCGCCTCGCCGGCCACCGGCATTCCTGAAGATGACTTTTCCGTACGCTGGAGCGGCTACCTGGAAGCCCGCTATAGTGAAGATGTTACCCTACAGATAGCCGGTGACGATGGAGTGCGCTTGTGGATTGACGATGAACTGCTTATAGACAATTGGGAACCCGCCTCCAACATACTGTATGAGGCGAGCATTCCTATGGTAAATGGTCGATACTACAAAATAAAAATAGAATATAATGACCTGTATGGCAGTGCAACCTGTGTCCTTTTCTGGAAAAGCGCCGGGGAAGGTAAAGAGATTATCCCGGCAAAATACTTATATAGCAACCACCCGGGAGAGAATCCCCCCGGTCCAAATCCTGACCCGGGTCCTTGCTCCGGTGAGCCGGAAATTCCTATCCCAGAGCCCGGGCCAAATGCTGAATTCATCGAATACCTGATGGATAATAAGATTTATGTATACGGGAACAATGCCGAAATTACAGGCAGCAGTACTATCAGCGGGGCTAACGCCAGCGTAGTGATAAGGAACAACTTCGCTCCCGGGACCGGAGATGTAAGTTACATCACCTGCAAAAATATCTATATTAAAGGCGATGTAACCCTAGGCGGCAGCGCGGGGCTGGGTAGTTTTGACGGCAGCAGCAGGATATATGTTGACGGCGATGTAAACATCTCCGGCAGCGCAGCTACCGCGGGTCATGATGGCCGGGTCTTTGGCAAGCTTTATTATACCGGCGAGCTTAGTCTCGGCAACTATGGCATAAACCTGGCGGCGGAAACCCAAAAAGTCGACAGTATCGCATTTCCGCAGTTCACTATCCCGGGGCTGCGTTCAGATGAATGGTATAACCAAAAGGGTTATACCCACTATACTGCCGCACAGGATAACATGAAATACTATGGCGGCAGTTTTACTTTCCTCAATGGGCATTACAATAATGTTGTCGTTGCCAGCAAAGGTGATATAAACCTAGGCGGTTCGCAAGGTAACTTTAATGTTCATGTAAACGGAATACTATTTGCTCCTAACGGCAAAGTAGCTCTGACTCATGCTTCCTCATTTACCGGAATAGTTATTGCCAAGGAACTCTCCGTGTTAGGAAATGCAAAAGTCACTTTTCTGGATATAGCTGATGTTAGCAGACTGCCCTTTTAAAACCGGGCATACTTATCGGAGAAGGCTATGTTCTGCAAAAATATAAAAAAGCTGTTTGATTCCACCGTCAAAAGCCTTTATTCGAAATATGCATGGCTATACCTTGTGGGTGATGTGGGTTGAAACAATAAGTAGTTGGCGGCGAAGCCGCGTTCGGGGTATACGCAACATAATCTGGAGAATATTATTCAACAACGCTCGCTTTGCGTATTTATGCAACCCCGGGCAACACACGGGTTTTTGCAGTAGAGCCGACTATTTATAAAAATATTTTTGTAAATCTGTATATATAATCAAATATCGGGCAATTATATAATTACCAGATTAAATTCTGGTAACAAACCCTCCCCAACAACTTTACAAAATTCTCCTCTCCCCAAAAATGGCGACTGTAAAGTCGCCATTTTTACT
>CAYRCG010000069.1:0-10741 GCA_964422685.1 uncultured Syntrophomonas sp.
CAGTATATTCTATTAAGCCGCCATACCCAAACGGGCTATTTTCATATTAACTCCCGAGACCCGAGGTCACAAACAATGATGAAAATGCGCCTTAGACTGGGAATGACCGGGCTTTGTGTCATTGCGAGGAGCGAAGCGACGTGGCAATCTTCCCCCCTAGGGGGTATGGCTTTGCCGGGGTGTAGCCCTGCGGGGCTAAGATTCCTCGCAAGCTCGGAATGACACTAGGAGGCTATTTTCATATTAACCCCCATGACCCCAGGTCACAAACAACGATGAAAAGGGAGTTTGAGGGCTCTTGAACGGTAAGAAGTAGCGGGTTTTCACTAATACCCCTCACCCCTTACCCCTCACCCCTCACCATTTCATATTAACCCTCATGGCCCGAGGTCGCAAGCAACGATGAAAAAGCGGGGGGGGGGAGGATTCCGCGCAAGCTCGATAAGAACGTCCCCACGTTTTCCGTATTTATTAGGATTTCTTCCGGAAGTCCTTGATCTGAGCTTCCTGGCGCAATTCTTCCATGTAGCGGTTGAAAAGAGTATTTTGCTCCTCCTTTTCCAATTGCAGGCGAATCTGGTTCTTTACCGCAGCGAAGGATTTAGTAGAAGTCGGTTGGAACTTGCCGGCCTTGATAATATGATAGCCAAAGTCGCTTTTTACCGGTTCCCGGGTAATCTCCCCGGCCTTGAGCTGCAAAGCGGCAGTTTTGAATTCAGGCACAAAATTAGTATCCTCATTAACCACCCCTAGGTCACCACCCTGAGCCTTGCTGGCACAACTGGAATATTCCTGGGCCAACTGGGCGAAATCAGCCCCCTGCTGCAATTTCCCCAGCAATTCCCGGGCTTCCTCCTCAGTTGCCACTAATATATGGGATATTTGCATACCAGCAGCTTCTTGGTAATTGGCGATGTTTTCCTGATAGTAGTGTTGCAGCTCCTCCTCCTCTATGTTGATTGAAGTGTTTATCTTCTTTTGCAACTGTTCGACCATTAAATGCATCCGGGCTTCCTCACGCATTTCTTTCTCGCTGAGATTATTATCCCGCAGAAATTTCTGATAGGCATCCTCGCCTTCCGATGCGAAACTAGATTTCAGACCCTCGATAGTCTGATCAATTTCTTTTTCCTTAATCTTTATGCCTCTTTTGTCAGCATCTTGGCGCAATAAAATCTGCATAAGCAAGCTATCAAAAGCCTGTTCCTGCAGGCGTTTCTCTATTTCCGGGTCGAGTTCGCTATTGCTATCGGCCTTGTCCCCCGACTGGGCATTCTGTTTCTCATACACCTTTTTAAGATTCTGGGAGGCTTTATCATATTGCTCCTGAGTTATTGTTTCGCCGTTCACTTCCGCGACCGCCGGGGAAGTACTCTTGCCCTGGCAGGCGGATATTAATAATAACAATCCGAGCAGGAGCATGAATACCAGTTTGGTCCTTTTCACGCAAAATTCCTCCTTTTGGTCTATTTCAGGCTTATTATAGCATAAAAGGGCATCGTCTTTATGCAAATCCTAGGCGAATTCTTAGCTGTTAGGATAGGGCCGTGTATATCTCCTAAGTTCCAAATAAAGCCAAGGAAGATTGCCTCGTCGCTTCGCTCCTCACAATGACGGTAGCGTACTTCCTCTCAAGCTTAAGGCGCCGGTGGGGCAAACTGCCGCACATTCACCACAGCTATTATAAGCAGTTTCTCCCGGCGCTTTTTCCCATTCCCACTCCGGTTTAACCATGGTAGCAAAACCCCGGTTCACTAAACCCAAGGCATTGATCCCTACTACCTCATCGCAGATGCGCACGCATAAGCCGCAAAGTATGCATTTATCCGTATCCCAATTCAGATTCGGATGCTGCCGATATTCATCGGTACGGGGGTGCGTTTCCCCTGTCAAGCGCTCCGGTTTTGCCGCGTATTTTTCGGCATAGTTTTGCAGTTTACAATCATAGAAGGCTGTGCAACCGCATTCCAAACAGCGTTGGGCTTCCCTTTGGGCTTCCTCCGGGGTTAAAACCGCCCTAATTTCTGCGAAATCACGCACGCGAATTCCCGGGTCGGTAAGCGGGGCTTCGATTCGCGCCATTTTCTCTATACCCGGCAGGTCTTTTGCCTCTATTTCCCGGTTGAAGCGATAGGATGACTCCTTACCCGGTATTTTATCTTCCTGTAGATAAGCACTGATAGCTCGGGCGGCTTTGCGCCCCTGGGCTACGGCTTCGATGGCAATCCCCGGGCCGCTAACTCCATCCCCACCAGCAAATACCCCTTCCATACTGCTGCTAAAAGTAAAAGGATCACTAGCTATGGTATTCCACCGGCTTAGCTCCAGCCCTTCTAAACCGCCGAGATCAACCTGTTGGCCGATAGCGGCGATAACTGTATCTATCGCTATTATTTCTTTTTCCCCGGTTGGTTCCGGTCGCCTGCGCCCGGACGCATCCGGCTCTCCCAGTTGCATTTTCTGCAGCCGGATAGCGGCTACCCGACCTTCATCGGCTATTATTTCTTCAGGAGCCAGGAGGAATTTGAATACTATGCCTTCCTCCTCCGCCTCTATTATCTCGCTTTCATCTGCCGGCATTTCCGCCCGACTGCGCCGGTATAATACCATTACCTCCGCAGAACCGAGCCTCACAGCCGTGCGAGCTGCATCCATAGCGGTATTGCCGCCGCCGATAATCGCTATCCTCTCCCCTAAATATACTGCTTCGCGTGAAGCAAAGGCGCGCAGGAATTCTATTCCTCCTATTACTCCCCTGGTGTCTTCGCCGGCACAGCCGATTTTTGAAGATGTCCAAGCACCTACTCCCAGGAAAACTGCGTCATATCCCTTTCGCAATTCTTCCAGGTGTATGTCCTGTCCCAGGCGGGTATTGAAGGAAAATTTCACCCCCTGCCTCGCTATCAAATCTATTTCCCGCTCTAGTATTCTTTTGGGCAAACGATAGTCTGGTATTCCGTAGCGCAACATGCCTCCGGCTGCAGGCATAGCTTCAAAAACTTCGATCTGATGCCCCTCCCGAGCCAAGAAATAGGCTACGGTTAAACCGGCCGGTCCTGCTCCTACTACCGCCACCTTCTTCCCCGTGGGGTTATAGGTTTCGGATATAGCCCAATCTATCTCGCCTTTCCCGTCTTTTTGCTCCTGCTCATTCAAATAGCAGCGACCTACAAAAGCCTTAAGGGCGGCTATAGATATCGGTTCCTCCACTAAACCCCGACGGCAGGCGCTTTCGCAAGGATGGGGACAGATCAAGCCTATACTGGCGACCAGGGGATAGTATTCCTGCAAAACTTGCATTGCTTCCGCAAACCGACCCTTAGCAATCAGATTTATATAGGCCTGGCAGTCGGTATCCGCCGGACAGGCTTGGCGGCAGGGGGCGCAGCAATCCCCACGGTGATCAGACAATATCATTTCCATGGTTAATTTGCGGGATTGTTTCACCCGGGCACTTTCTGTTTGTACTTGCATTCCTTCCTGTATATCGGTTGCACAAGAACGCAAAAGCTTTTCACTGCCCGCCACCTCGACCACGCATATTCCACAGGAGGCAAAGGGTTTTACCCGTTCATCATAGCACAGGCTAGGTATTTCTATACCATTCTCCCGGGCAGCTTGTAAAATAGTTTTACCGGTTGCCGCCGATATTTCCCTACCGTTTATCTTCAATTTTATCATTTTCTGTATCACCTCTATATGTAAGAAATCAGCGGGATTCCCCTCGGCCATTCCACCATTGCGAGGACGGCCGACGTGGCAATCTTCCCCGAAAAGATATGCTTCCCGGGGGGTTAAGATTCCTCGCAAGCTCGGAATGACAAGGGCTAAGCTCGGAATTATCACGCACTACGTGCACCACGGTAAACGGAAAGGGTCAGGGCATCCGCTGTTCAGTGGTTAAGATGTTACCAGCGTCCCTCAGCGCCCGAAGGGTCAGCGTAAATCTGCGTCTAAAAACCCCTTTCATAGCAATGACAAGGGCCACGCACGCTCGGAATGTCGGACACTGTCACTGCAAGGGGCGAAGCGGGTAATTATCATTCCAAAATTACCGCGGAGAAACGCTCGGGGCAGGCATCCAAACAGGCCCCGCATTTGGTGCAGTTCTCCTGTTCAATGTAATAAGGCTGATGCTTTTCCCCGCCCTTAATGCAATCAGCCGGGCAAACATAAACACATAGGCCACAACCCATACATTTATCCGGGTCTATGTTGTATCTTAATAAATCCCGGCATTGCTTAGCTGGACATCTTTTTTCCCGAATATGGGCTTCATATTCATCCCTAAAATAACGGATCGTTGTAAGGACAGGATTGGGCGCACTTTGCCCCAAACCGCATAGGGAATTTTCACTTATATGGCCGGCTAATTCCTCCAAGAGCTCGATATCCCCTTCTTTTCCTGCACCCTGGCAAATGCGTTCCAGTATTTCTAACATCCGTTTAGTGCCTATTCGGCATTGCACACATTTACCACAGGACTCTTTTTGGGTAAAATCCAGAAAGAAACGGGCCAAATCAACCATACAGCTATTTTCATCTAAGACTACCATTCCACCCGAACCCATGATAGCACCGGTATCATCCAATGACTGGTAATCAACCGGGATGTCTAATAATGTCGCCGGGATACAGCCGCCGGATGGTCCTCCCATCTGCACTGCTTTGATTCTATGCCCGTCTTTTACTCCTCCCCCGATATCGATTATTTCACTTAAGGGGGTTCCCATCGGCACTTCCACTAACCCCCCCCGGGCTATCTTGCCTGCCAGGGCAAAAACCTTAGTACCGGTACTTTCCCGTTTGCCCAAGGTAGCGAAAGCTTCGCCTCCGTGCCGGATTATCCAAGGGACATTGGCTAGGGTTTCTACATTATTAATGCTGCTGGGATATCCCCACAGCCCACTTTCTGAGGGATAGGGGGGCTTTAAATTAGGATTGCCCCGTTCACCTTCCAAGGAGGCGATTAACGCCGTTTCTTCCCCGCATACGAAGGCTCCGGCACCTTGTTGAATAGTAATATCGAAGGAAAATTGGGTGCCGCAAATCTGCCGCCCCAGCCAACCCTTCTCCCAGGCCCGGTCTATAGCTAGCTGGAGCCTTTTCACTGCCAGGGGGTATTCCGCCCGGCAGTAAATAATCCCCCGCCCGGCACCTATGGCATAGCCGGCTATTATCATACCCTCCAGAACCGCATGGGGATCACCTTCCAATATGCTGCGGTCCATGAAGGCTCCGGGGTCGCCTTCGTCGGCATTGCAGATAACATAGCGATGGGGGCCGGCAGCTTCGCGGGTAGAACGCCACTTCAGACCGGTGGGGAATCCTGCTCCCCCCCGCCCCCTTAATCCGGATTTCTCAACCGCCTCGATTACTTCCTCCGGGTTCATCGCGGTTAAAACCTTATGCAGGGCGGCATAACCATCCTGAAGCCGGTAATCATCTATAGACTCGGGGTTTATAAGCCCGCAGTTTCTAAGCACTATCCTATGCTGTCGTTGCAGAAAATCCACCGGTTTCTTACTGCCGGATACTAAATATTCATTCAGCGGGCCATTTCCGGCTAGGTGGGCTTCGAGTATTTCCACTGCGCGCCCGGCATCTACCTCTCCATAGGTAAATACCTCTCCATCATTCTCTATCAAGTCTAATAATGGTTCATGATGGCAGAGGCCAATACAACCACTTTTTTCTATGGCTAGTTGCAGGCCCCGGGCGTCTATCTCCCCCTGCAATGCTTCCAGTACCTGCAGTCCCCCGGCGGCTATACCGCAACTCCCTAGGCCTATTCTTAATATCATAAAGCTTCACCTCCAGACCGAGAAGCTTTTTCCTTATCTTTTATGCAACGAATTACCTCCAGGGCCTTTTCCGGAGTCAACGGACCGTAGGCCCGCCCATTTATCATCATCACCGGAGCTAGGCTACAACATCCCAGACAGGCGGCGCTATCTAAACTGAATAATCCGTCCGGGGTTGTTTCACCTTCCTTTATTTTCAGTTCTTGAACTATGGTACTTTCAATCCTTTTGGCACCATTAACATGGCAAGCTGTTCCCTGACAGAGCAGGATTTGGTATTTCCCTGCCGGGCGGAGGCGGAACTGGGTGTAGAAGGTGGCAACTCCGTAGACCTTTACCGGTTTTAGGGCGAGCTCGCGAGCGATGCACTTTAGGGCGCTCGGGGGCAGATATCCGTATATTTCTTGGGTTCGTTGCAAAATGGCAATCAAATTGCCTTTTTCATGCCTTTTCTCCTCGATTATTTTTAATATCGGGCTTAGATCAGGCTGGGCATCTGCTAAGCGCTTTTCTTCTCTTTTGCTTTGAATGCTTCCGCTGTTAGAATGCACCAGGCGACCTCCTTTATCGTTAGTAATAAGTCTTTCTCCTCACGCCTCACGCCTCACGCCTAGGGAAGATTGCCACGTCGCTATCGCTCCTCGCAATGACAGGAGCTTTAGACATTCGGGGCGCGATTTCGTTGATGACCCCGAGCCATGCGGATTAAGTAGTATAATAGTAGGCTCCCCGTATAATTCTTAAGCTTATTTTTCTTTTTGTAAATACCAAATATCAGGATATTCTGTATACATACAAATAAATACCCCTGTTTTCGCCGTAACGCGAAAGCAGGGGGTCCTTTAATAGGGGAATAATTACCGGCTATAGGATGAGATTACTCCTCCAAACCCCTTTCAATGGCCTGGTTAATAATCTCCTGCAAATCGTTGAACATCTGTACAAAAGCGGTTTCGGCTCGAAAGAAGCTCTCTATTTCTTTGATTTGGTTAGCTTTGGCAAATTCCACGCTTAATTCCTGAACGGTTTCCTGGGGTACTTCCACTCCCAGTATCTGCGCTCGGCTATATTCAGCCTGGCGCTGCCGCAATTCCAAGAGTTTTGATTCCCATTCCGGGTTTTTCTCCACGTCCTTCTTAGCCTGGCAATAGTTCAAATATGGTTCGCTTTTGGTGATGGCCCGGGCCAATTCATGGGCTTTGTCGTAGCTGTTCGTATTACTCATAGACGCGATCACTCCTAACCTCACATTTATATTATTATTTGCAACAATACTTTTTCTACCTTATAGCACCAGCGATAACGCCAGCTAGGAAAACGGCATAGAATACCCCCATCAGCATTAAGGTACCGGCTGTCAGGTGTTTCTTCCGCAGTAGTTCGATATATAGGGTTGCGGCTGCCGCTAGGGCTAAAATAGCCGATAAAAAAGCCCCGCCAGATAACTGCCAATCGGTAAGGAATATACCTAAAGCCGGGATAAGGGAACACTGGAAAACCATAGCCCCAGTTATATTGCCTAGGGCTAAGCCGTCTTTTTCTCTCGAAATCCATATAACACTGTTGAATTTCTCCGGTAGTTCAGTTGCAACAGGGGCTATTATCAAGGCTAGTATAAAAGCCGGGATCTGATATATAGCCGCTACTTCCTTAACCCCTCCTACAAAGGTGTTAGCCCCGGCAATGATTAGAAGCAAGGCTAATAGGACCTGCACTATTACCAGGGATAAAGGCGGGTTCCTATCTTTGCGTGCAAAATAGAACGGGGGTAATTCATAATCGGAATCTAAATCCCTTTCCTCACTGATCATCACATAAACATAAAGAATGTAGGATATCACCATGAAAGCAGCGATAATCAACTGCCAATGGCGTAAGCCCGGCGGTAGGGTACCGGTAAGAATGGCAGCGGTGAAAACAATAATGAAAAACCCTAGGTCGCGGGAAGTGCTAGAATAATCTACTTGTATCTTGGTGCCTTTTACCCTGCGCCGCCTAAATATAATTACGGCGAAACCAGTAACGAACATAGCTAGGGTGGAAAGCATCAAGGGGGCGCCTAGTATCGCCCCTATTCCTATTTCATGCCCCACTTTCCCATGACCGAATAATATGGCTATAACGGGGACCAAAGTTTCGGGGAGAGCGGTACCTACCGCTGCCAGGACGCTTCCTACTGCTCCCTCGGAAAGGTTGAGCTTTTCCCCTAACCATTCCACACCATTAACAAATATCTCTGCCCCCAAAAGGATAATACCTAAGCTCAGTATTAATATTCCTATACTACTCATGGTTCACCTCTGCTTATTAACTATGGTTTAACGGTTACGGTTAAGATTCCTACACTCGGAATTATCATGCAGGAAAGCTGCGCCACGATAAACGAATCCTTACGCCCATAAACGGCATTTGGCTGTCATGGCGAGGAGCGTAAGCGATGTGGCAGTCCTGACCTCTTATTCCTAGCTATGATAAGGCACTGTGCCCAGTATTACAAGGGCGGTATCAAAAGTCTACCATCTGCACCCTGCGTCCGGAAAATGTAGCCAACTGTTTATAACCTATTTCTTTTGCCATTCGGGCAGCCGCGGGTAAACCCTCCCCCAACTGTGAGGGATGGTGGGCGTCTGAGCCCAACGTTATAGGTATATCCATAGCCCGCGCTATTTCGAGGATTTTCCGCGAAGGATACATCTCCTGCACTAATTTGCGCAAACCGCTACTGTTTATCTCTATTACCGTTCCCGTTTTTTTAACACTATTTAAAACCGGTTCTACATATTCTTGGACGGTCCGCTTAGCTGGCCGGTGCCCCCAGATTTTTATCAGGTCCAAGTGACCTACTATATCAAAAAGACCCGAATTTACCGCCTGGTTTAGCAAAGTAAAGTAGGCATCATAAACATCATCGATATCCTGCGTAGCAAAACGGTCCCGGTAATCCGGATGATCAAAAGCCCAGCCGTTAATAAAATGCACCGAGCCGATAATGTAATCATAAGCGTAATTTGGGTTTTGCAGCATTTGCTGTATTCTCAGTTCCCGTCCGGGTAGATAGTCTACTTCCAGTCCCATTTTTATACTAAGCTCAGGAAAGTCCCCCCGTATATTTTCAAGTATAGCCGGTTTTATTTGGGGGAGGTATTCATCATGTTCACTAAAACCTATTTCCCTAAACCCCTTTTGGAGGGCATTTTGGGCATAAAGCCGGAGCCAGCTATCGCTATATTCATATTCTCCATGGGCTAAAGCGTGGATATGATAATCGAGCAACATATTTCATACATCCTTTGGCAATCCTCAGTATTTCATTTAAGCACTATATACAGGAAAAATCAAGGAATATCTCCTAGGATTATGGCCATATCCCGTGCAGCATTATTCGGGATGAGCGACATTGCCCCAACGGGCATTAAAAAGGAATTGCATTAAGCAGAGGCATATACTACAATTTTAGCTGTTAAGGGAAGTATTAAAGGAGGCTTATTTCATAAATGGCTAAGATAATTCCATTCAGGGGGCTCCGCTATAATGCCGAAAAGATCGGCAACCTAGCTTCGGTAACCACCCCGCCTTACGATATTATAGATGAATCAGCCCAGGCTCGGTATTATGCGGAAAATCCGGCTAATGTAATCCGTCTGGAGTTAGGGCTCATTTACCCTCAGGACAGTGGCAACAATAATCGTTATACTAGGGCGGCACAATATTTGGATAAATGGCAGGAGGATCGGACTCTGCTGCTGGAGGACACAGCAGCCCTATATCTTTACCAGCAAGAATTCTATTTCCGTGGGAAAAAGCATGTCAGAACAGGATTCATCTGCGGTCTTAAATTGGAACCCTATGAAGATGGCGGCATACTACCACACGAGGAAACCTTATCCAAGCCCAAGGCTGATCGCTTACAATTAATGAGGGCTACTAAAGCTAATTTCAGTTCCATTTTCGGGCTTTATTCCGATGAACAGAAAGAGGCTGAAAAGCTCCTGCTGGCAGAAGTCGGGGAGCTGCCTCCCGATATCAATATCGTTGATGAAGCCGGTGAAGCCCATAGAATCTGGGTTATAAAAAATACCGGTCTTATCGAACAAGTCGTTGCCTTACTGGCCGAACGTCCGGTATATATAGCCGATGGACACCATCGCTACGAAACCGCTTTGGAATATTTTTACGAGATGAAGGAACAAGGGTTGCCAGGTTATGATTATGTAATGGCAGCTCTTTTTAATGTGTTTGATGAAGGGTTATTGGTCCTGCCCACTCACCGCTTAGTAGGCAATCTTCCGGCGTTCAAACTAGAGGCTTTTATTAAGCATTTGTCTGAGCTGTTTACCGTTGAATCTTGCCCGGAGAAAGAAATTAGTTCTTTTATGCAACTTCTAGAAAGTAAGGCTAAAGAACATAAGGTGTTCGGCATGTACAGCGGTAAGGCACTTTACCTTTTACAACTCAGGGATAGCGAACAAGTCGTTAGCTTGCTGCCGGAGAATAAATCCGCTGCTTGGGATAATCTAGACGTCGCTCTGTTGGATAACATTATACTGGATCGATTACTGGGAATTAACGAGCAAAAACGGCGTAGTCAGGAAAACTTAGCTTATACCCGCAGTGAGGAATGGCTGATGGAGCAGGTCGATAACCGTAATTACCAATTGGGCTTTCTTCTTAACCCCACTCAAGTAGAGGAGATAGTCGCGGTAGCCGATGCCCGGGATAAAATGCCCCAGAAGTCAACTTATTTTTATCCCAAATTAATTACTGGGCTCATAATGAACAAACTAAACCCCGATAATTAAGAAAATAAATAGGGGTAACCCAAGGTAACCGGCATATGGTGCAGTGGGTTGGGGGTCTAGTGACTTTCATTGTGTAAAGGGTAGTAGAACCTTCCGTATGATATGAAAGGAAGGGTTATTCGAGGGTACGAAGAAATG
>CAYRCG010000070.1:0-10717 GCA_964422685.1 uncultured Syntrophomonas sp.
AGGCGTGAGGCGTGAGGCGTGAGGCGTGAGGCGTGAGGCGTGAGGCGTGTGAGCGCTTGGAATGTCTAACGCTCCTGTCATTGCGAGGAGCGAAGCGACGTGGCAATCTTCCCCTAGGGTGATGGCTTTGCAGGGTTGCATTCAGAGTGGCAATTAGAAGCTGCAACCCGCCTATGAAAAGTGAGAGATAAGTTGAGCGTGGGGATAGAACAGTATAGGAGGGATAAAAACCCCTTACCCCTCACTTTTCTCACAAACTAATTTTGATAAGGAAAAAGCTATGCAAATATTTGATAATATAGTAGATATGCAAAAATGGGCCCGGGAGCAAAAGAAACAAGGACAAAGCATCGCTTTAGTACCTACCATGGGTTATCTTCACGAGGGCCATCTGGCCCTCGTGAAAGAGGCCCGGCGGCAGTGCGATAAAGTAATTGTCAGTATTTTTGTCAACCCCATCCAATTCGGGGCGGGCGAAGATTTTGAGCAGTACCCGCGTGATCTGAAGCAGGATAGTGCTTTCCTGGAGAGGGAAAGAACTGACGCTTTGTTTAGCCCCGGTATTCGGGATATGTATCCTGGCGGATATGATACCTTCGTGGAAGTTTATGGTGAGATTACCGAGAAAATGTGCGGAGCTTCGCGCCCTGGGCATTTTAAAGGGGTAACTACCGTAGTAAGTAAACTTTTCAATATTTGTTTGCCGGATCGGGCTTATTTTGGACAGAAAGATGCCCAGCAATTGTTGGTCGTAGAAAAAATGGTACGGGAATTGAATTTCCCCTTAGAGATAGTCCGGATTCCCATTGTAAGGGAAGTAGACGGGCTAGCCATGAGCTCCCGTAATGTCTATCTAGAGCGAGAGGAAAGGGCGGAAGCCCTGGTACTGCACCGGGCGCTGCAAATGGCGGAAAAGGAAATCAGGAACGGGGAAAGGGAGATAGGGGTTATCCAACGGAAAATGGAGGAAATGATTAAGTCCTCTCCCCGGGCGGTAATCGATTACATTGAGATTAATGATGCCGATGATTTATCGACACCGCAGACTTGCGAAGGGCGGATATTGATAGCCCTAGCGGTAAAGTTCGGCAAGACCAGGTTGATTGATAACCTTATTGTGGAGGTGTAACTGGTGCTGCGGTATATGCTCAAATCAAAAATCCATCGCGCGGTTGTAACTGATGCCAACCTCAATTATGTCGGAAGTATTACCATCGATAAAGAGCTGATGGAATCTGCTGATATCCTGGAAAATGAAAAAGTTACCATAGTAAACAACAACAACGGCGCGCGCTTTGAGACCTATGTTATCGAAGGTGAACGAGGATCAAAGGTAATCTGTTTGAATGGAGCTGCCTCTCGCCTGGTACAAAAAGGGGATGTAATAATCATTCTTACCTATGCCGTACTTCAGGATGAAGAGTGCCAAAATCATAAACCCCGATTGGTTTTTATGGATGATAATAATAATATCAAAAAGCTGGGTTAAGAACACAATGAATACAAAGAGGGGGTTCTTTTGTTTATAGCAGTAGAACCCCATCATTTTTCATATTAGCCCCACGGCCCAAGGGCCGCAAACAACGATGAAAAGGGAGCTTGAGGGCTCTTGGACGGTAAGAAGTAGCGGGTTTTCACTAATGCCCCTCACCCCTTACCCCTCACGCCTCACCTTTTCATACTAACACAACAGGAGGCTTCGACTATGTCTGCAGAATTGGAACAATACATCTTGCGCCGGAAAAAAGAGATTAATGCAGTAATACTGGCCCACTTTTACCAATTACCGGAGATACAGGACATAGCCGATTTCGTTGGTGATTCGTTACAATTGGCCATTAGGGCCGAATCTACCAGCGCGGATGTTATAGTATTTTGCGGGGTAAATTTCATGGCGGAAAGCGCCAAGATTTTAAACCCGCACAAAACAGTACTTTTGCCTGATATTCGCGCCGGATGCCCCATGGCGGATATGGCCGGAGCAGAGGCCCTGCGGGAAAAAAAGGCTCTTTACCCTGATGCGGCGGTTGTCTGTTATGTCAATTCTAGCGCCGAAGTTAAGGCAGAAAGCGATATATGCTGCACATCATCCAACGCTCTGAATGTAGTGCGCTCTATCCCGGCAGAAAAGCCGATAATATTTGTGCCGGATAAGAATCTCGGAGCCTATATTCAAAGCCAAACCGGGCGGGAAATGATACTTTGGGATGGATACTGCCCCGTTCATCATGCCGTAAGCTGGGCGGAGGTGGAAAAACAACGGGCATTGCATCCGGAAGCCTTGGTGGTAGTACACCCGGAATGCCCTCCCGAAGTTACCCGGAAGGCGGATGCTGTCCACTCTACCGCCGGTATATTGGAATATATTAAGGGCAGTGAGAAAAAGGAATTTATCATCGGAACCGAGGAAGGATTCATTTATACTCTGCAAAAGAACTGCCCCGGGAAGAATTTCTACTTGGCCCGGAAGAACTTTGTATGTCCGGACATGAAGCATGTTACTTTAGAAAGATTAGCCGCCTCCCTGGAAGGGATGAAGCACCAGATAGAAGTACCCACGGATGTAAGCCGCCGAGCCCGCCGAAGCCTGGAGCGCATGATAAAGATTAAATGATGACAAGAATATACAAAATCGGAAAGTTAAAGAGTTGGATGGGGGTTATCAATACTCCTCACCCCTTACCCATTCATATTAATTAGGTGAATTATGATAATTACGCGCTACATAGGTATCTTGCATAAGGATGACCCGGTAGAAACTACCGACTTCCTCGTAATCGGCGGGGGCATAGCGGGATTATTTACCGCCCTGAAGGCCTCCCGTTACGGGAAAGTAGTAGTGTTAGCCAAAAAGACTATAAAGGATTCCAATACCGGATTAGCCCAAGGGGGGATTGCCGCTGCTGTAGACGAAGAGGATTCCCCCTTTTTGCATCTAGAAGACACTTTGGAAGCCGGGGCCGGTCTGTGCAACATTGAGGCCGTTGATGTGCTGGTGCGTGAAGGACCGGAGCGAGTGCGGGAGTTAATCCAGGCCGGTGCCCTTTTCGATATGAAAGATGGCACTATAGCCCTTACTAGGGAAGGGGCTCACAGCAAAGCGCGCATACTTCATGCCGCCGATACTACCGGGGAGGCTATCCGCATAGCCCTAGTACAAAAGTGCGAAGAAAACAGCCAGATAACTATATGCGAAGAACAGTTTTTAATAGACATCCTGGGCCATGATAAACGCCGTGAATGCTACGGAGCACTAGTTTATGATGCCAAAAAATGCGAGCAACTAACCTATCTGGCTAAAGCTACTATTATAGCCACCGGGGGGGCCGGGCAACTCTATCGCTATACTACCAATCCTCGCGTAGCTACAGCAGATGGCATGGCGGTTGCCTATCGAGCGGGATGCCGCCTAAGTGATATGGAATTTATCCAATTCCATCCCACAGTTCTATTCAGTTATAGCAACCAGCGCTTTCTCATCTCCGAAGCGGTCAGAGGAGAAGGGGGCCTGCTTTTCAATCACCAGGGAGAGCGTTTCATGCCCCGCTACCATCATTTAGCTGATCTAGCTCCCCGCGATATCGTTTCCCGTGCTATTGTAGATGAAATGCATCAAAGTGGCAGCGAATATGTCTTTCTGGATATGAGCGGCATAGAACGGGTGGAGAAACGCTTCCCCAACATCTACCGGACCTGCCGGGAAAACGGCATTGATATCACTCGGGAGCGTCTGCCTGTTTCCCCCGCGGCCCATTATATTATGGGCGGAATCGAAACCGGTACATATGGGGAAACCGGGGTTTATGCCCTTTATTCCTGTGGTGAGGCTGCTTGTACCGGGGTTCATGGGGCCAACCGCCTGGCTAGCAATTCCTTGCTCGAAGGCATAGTATTTGGACAGAGGATAGTCGACCAGGCAGAGGAAATCATGTATAGACGCCGCATAAGTATCGATGAAGTATTTAGACATTTTGACCAAGGTTGGGTATACTCTCCACAAGAGCGGGGGATAGAGCCGGGGGAAGCGAGACAGCGCCTGCAGGATATTATGTGGGAAAAGGTGGGTATAATTAGGGATGAGGAGGGGCTTAAGGCTGCTAACCGGGAGATAGAGAATATCTACCAGAATATAACTCGGGGGGAGGACCCCCTAGCCTATTACGAAGTGCTAAATATGCTGACCGTTGCCCGAATTATAGTGCAGGCAGCCCGCTGGCGCCAAGAAAGCCGCGGCGGTCATTTCCGCTCAGACCATCCCGCCCGCGATGAAATGCGCTGGCGCAAACACCTTTCATTTATCAATTGCTGAGATAGATGCCAAGGGCATTAATATTGACCGGCGACCGCAGATTGCCCCTGCAATAGCTATAATCCGGAGGATGAATATGAACGATTGGATGCTAAAGGAGATAATAAAAAGAGCCTTGGAAGAGGATTTGGGGAATGGAGATATAACCACCCAAAACCTTATTCCTGATAACCAAAGGGGGCGCGGCCTATTCCTGGCTAAAGCCGATGGGGTGATGGCCGGCCTGGAGATTGCGGCGGCTGTTTTCCGCTATCTGGAGCCCGAGGCGAGCTTTACCGTTTTTATCCCTGACGGTGATGAGATACAGACTGGGGATAGAATTGCCCTGGTAGAAGGAAAAATGAGTACCCTGCTATCCGGAGAAAGAGTAGCCTTGAATTTTTTACAGCGGTTAGCCGGAATAGCCAGTAAGACTCGCCATATGGTGGAAAGCATAAAATACCAACATGCGATTTTGGTCGACACCCGTAAAACTACACCTGGATTACGCAGCTTAGAAAAATACGCCGTCAGGATAGGGGGAGCGAAGAACCATCGCTTTGGCCTTTATGATGGGGCGCTGATAAAAGATAACCATATTCAGGCAGTAGGGGGAATACAAAAGGCTATATCAACCTTGCGGCAAAAAGTTCCCCATACCCTGAAAATCGAAATAGAAGTGGAGAACCTGCAACAATTGCAGGAGGCACTGGAAGCCCGGGCGGATATAATATTATTAGACAATATGGATACTGAACAGATGAAAAAAGCAGTGGAAATGGTCAACGGGCAGGCCCTGTTAGAGGCTTCCGGCGGTGTTAATGAAGGAAATATAGTGGAAATAGCCAAAACCGGGGTTGATTTCATCTCCTGCGGGGCCCTCACCCATTCTGCCCCCAGCTTGGACATTAGCTTCAAAATACAATAGGGGTAAGTGGAGGTATAATATCTTGATATTGGTTTTTGATGTGGGTAATACCAACACAGTGATCGGTGTTTATAAAGGGGATACGCTATTAAACCATTGGAGAATAAGAACCAATCCCCAGCGTACCTGCGACGAATATGGGATATTGCTACGCTCTTTATTAGAAAATGACAGATTGAGTATGAAAGAGATAAAATCAGTAGTGATTTCTTCGGTGGTACCCACCTTGATGATGGAGCTGGATTGGATGAGCCGCAAATTCTTCGCTTGCCGCCCCCTGGTTATCGGACCCGGAATAAAAAACGGTTTGGCTATAAAATACGAGAACCCCAGGGAGGTAGGAGCCG
The DNA here is from genome assembly GCA_964422685.1 of uncultured Syntrophomonas sp. Taxonomy (GTDB): domain Bacteria; phylum Bacillota; class Syntrophomonadia; order Syntrophomonadales; family Syntrophomonadaceae; genus Syntrophomonas. The sequence continues at coordinate 5,564 of CAYRCG010000070.1, forward strand.
ATCGGGTGGTAAATGCGGTGGCGGCTTATAATAAATACGGTGGTCCTTTGATAATCGTGGACTTCGGCACTGCTACGACCTTTTGCGTAGTGAGCGCTAGAGGAGAATATCTGGGTGGAGCCATCGCCCCCGGCATAACCATCTCCACCGAGGCTTTGGTTTCCCGGGCGGCTAAACTGCCGCGAGTGGAGTTACTACGGCCCCGCAGTCTAATCGGCAAAAACACTGTCAGCAGTATGCAAGCGGGCATAATGTATGGTTTTGTGGGACAGGTGGAAGGAATAATCAGCCGCATGAAAGCGGAAATCGAAACAGCGCCCCAGGTTGTCGCAACCGGGGGACTAGCTGAGCTAATCGCACGGGAAACCGATGTGATCGATACCGTTGACGAATTCCTCACCCTAGATGGTCTGCGCCTTATTTATGAAATGAACCGATGAGGGGAGCAAACAGGGGGACGGTTCTTTGTTTGCGACAAAGTTCACAAGCTGAGGGTGGTTTAAATAGGTATTCAATCCCCCCTTTTGTTGGAAAGCATCACCTGGGGGGGAGGGGAAGAAAGCGATGTTTTGTATCGGTCAGGTGAAAATTAAGAACCGGATATGCGCCGCCCCTATGGCTGGGGTCAGTGATAAGGCCTATCGCATTCTAGCCCGTGAATTTGGTTGCGGTCTGGTCTATAGTGAAATGGTAAGCGATAAAGGCCTGGTATACGCCCAGGGAAGGACCGGTAAAATTGCCGACAACAGCGGAGAGGAAAGACCGGTAGCGGTGCAGTTGTTCGGCTCCGAAGCCGGAAGCATTGCTGCTGCTGCTCAGATAGTAGAAGGAATGGGAGCGGACATCATCGATATCAACATGGGTTGCCCTACCCCCAAGATCGTGAAGAATGGCGAAGGAGCAGCCCTGATGCTAGATATAGCGAATAGCCGGGCAATAGTCCGGGAAGTATTACGGGCGGTAAAGATCCCGGTGACAGTCAAGATGCGCAAAGGTTGGGACGAGAACAGCGTTAATTGTCTGGAACTGGCCCAAGCCCTGGAAGAAGAAGGGGTCGCGGCCATTTGCCTGCATCCCCGCAGCCGTCAGCAGTTTTTCTCCGGATCAGCGGATTGGAATTTGATAAAGGAAATGAAAAAAAGGCTTGACATACCCGTAATCGGCAATGGTGATATCTGGTCCGCCGATGATGCCCGACGAATGATGGACACCACCTCCTGTGATGCGGTAATGATCGGTCGTGCTGCTATGGGCAACCCATTTATTTTTCGGGAGACAGAAGAACTTTTTGAATATGATCGTCACCTAACTCCGCCTAGCCTAGAGGAGAGGCGGGAAACCGCTTTCCGCCATCTAGACCTTGCCTGCCAGTTTAAAGGTGAAAAAGTGGCTATACGGGAAATGCGCAAACACTTTGCCTGGTATATTAAGGGACTCCCCGGGGCCACTCGGGTGCGCCAAGAGATAAACCGTGCCGACTCCCGCGAAGAACTGCTTTCTGCCCTTAATTCACTGCAGTATTAGGGAAACCTTCCTAGATTATCATCCCCCTACATAAATCATTTCTGGCAATAAGCCGGGTATCCCCGGCATTTGGGAATAGCGATACCCGTCCCAAACAGAGAACCGTCCCCTTGTTTGCCTTGTTTGCCCCTTTAAACTTGATTCCCCTTCGGTGCAGGTGGTAAAATAACACTATATGCATTGTGAACAGAATTGTGCTCATGTTCGCACCCTGTCATTGTGGGGGGAAGATTCCTCGCCAGGCTCGGAATGACACTAGGAGGCTATTTTCATATTAACCCCCATGGTCAGGGACCGCAAACAACGATGAAAAGGGAGTTTGGAGGCACTTGAACGGTAAGAAGTAGCGGGTTTTCACTAATACCCCTCACCCCTTACCCCATACGCCTCACCTTTCCATACTGACCTTCAGGGTAAAGAATAATAGTGACACAACAAAAACATCCCCTTGTGTCGCTTGTGTCAAAAAGGAGAGCTACATGGAAACATTCCGTATTCAAGATAAAATTATAAGCTGGCAGAAGATTGAAAACACCCTGCGCAAAGCTTTGCAGATGCGGGCCCGCGGCCTATCCCAGCAAGAAACCGCCGATCGCTTGCTAATCGACCGCACCTTCATATCCCGGCTGGAGGGAATCGGAGAAATCCGCAAAGGACAGTCTATTGCCTGCATAGGCTTTCCCCTGCAAAACAAGAAGGAGATTAAGGATATTTTGGAAAAAGAGGGGGTAGACTTTATATTATTGATGAGCGAAAGGGAGAGGCTGGATTTTGTCAACCAGCGCAGCGGTAAGGAACTTTTAAACGAGTTGATGGACCTGACTGCTCGGGTACGCAACTATGAAATAGTAATCGGAATAGGTTCCGATGAACGCCTGAAACTCATCGAGGGCGTTTTGGACGGGCAATTTATTGGGGTGGAAATAGGTGCTTCTCCCTTAACGGAAGATAAATGGGTGGACCCGCAGGGAATCAGAACCATCCTACGTTCTATCAAAGCGGCCCGCTAGAATGGAAATCAGAAGACGGAAGGCGGGGAACGGGAAACGAAGGACGGGGTTTGGACCGGGGATTGATAGCGAAAAATAGGGGGGTGGGGGAGATGTAGTCCCCAAAAACCGACCCCTGGTGTTTAGAAGGAGGCAAATGTTTGAAACGGATTGTCAGCGTCAGCTTAGGTTCATCACAGCGTGATCACTCTTTCGAAACGGAATTCATGGGAGAGAAATTTTACATAGAGCGGATAGGCACTGACGGGGATTGGGACCGTGCCATCAGTCTTATTAGGGAGTTGGATGGCAAGGTAGATGCCTTTGGTATGGGAGGCATCGACCTTTATGTCCACATAGCGGGTAAGCGTTATGTTATAAAAGATGCCCGCCGCCTAATGAACGAGGCTCGCAAAACTCCGATGCTGGACGGCAGTGGGTTGAAGAACACCCTGGAGCGCAAATGTATCATGGACATACAGCGGGAGGGGGTACTAGACCTGAAAGGGAAACGGGTTTTGATGGTCTGCGCGGTGGACCGTTTCGGTATGGCCGAGGCTTTTGAGGAGATAGGCGCCCGGCTCACCCTGGGCGATTTTATCTACACTGTGGGGGTGCCTATACCAATGCATTCCTTGAGAACCCTACGTATATTGGGGGGAATCGCAGCTCCCTTTATCGTTAATATGCCCTTTGATAAACTTTATCCTACCGGAAAAGAGCAGGATGTAATAATTCCTAAACATTCAAAATATTATTATCAAGCTGATGTTTTAGCGGGTGACTTCCTTTATATCCGACGCTATCTGCCGGAGAGGCTCAACGGGCAGGTAATTATAACCAATACCACCACCCGGGAGGATATGTATATGTTAAAGAAGCGGGGCATCAGCCGAGTTATTACTACCACCCCGGATATGGGCGGGCGCTCTTTCGGTACCAATGTAATCGAGGCTATTATAGTTACCTTGATGCAGCGTCCCCTGGAGGAAATCTCTCCGTCGGATTACTTTTCTATGTTGCAGGAGCTGAACCTGAAGCCGGGGGTGGTAAACTTGGAGGAATTCAGTGCCTGAACCGGATTTTGCCTTTTTTAACCTCAGAAATCGAGATAGACGGGGACTAATCTGCCGCAAACCAATATTCGACAGGTTACTCCCTTTGTTTTTTTCTCCCCGGGTGGAAAAACTAATTAGCATCGAGGGACTTAATACGCAGGGCTTAGGCATAACGCTTCCTTTGGGCCCGGGCAATCTCCACTCTTTGGATGCCAAAAGCCAGGAAAAGATAAACCGGCGCTCCGAGGAGATACTGCGGAATCACCGGTTGCCGGCAATGGCAGCTGATCGCTCCCATAAGGAGCAGTTGCGCTTACTTTTTCCCTCCCTTCCGCTGCTGTTCGGGGATAATTTCATCAAAGCCCTGGCTACGGTCTTTGTACAAAAAACCCTATCCCGCCGGGAAATAAAAAAAATAATAATTACCGGAGAAACGGAATATTTCCCCGAATTCGTTGCCGAAATAGCTTCGCTGGGGGTACCGGTATCCCTACAGAGTCTTCACCCTTCGCGGCACGAGATTCTAGCTTATCATCTGCTCTACGAAAAAGGGCAGGCGATAAGCAGCAGTTATCTGCAACCGGAAAAATGGGGAAAAGGGGAATTAGTCCTTATGTTTGACCCGGATGGGCAGCAGATGGCTATTAGCTCCCCCCGGGCTTTCTGTCTCAAAATCAGCGATCAAACCCGAGGTTTTTTTGCAGAAGTGGAGCAGCATTTAGATAGCAACGGTATCGATCCCGCTTTGCATAACCTGGCCCCGCTTATGGAAATATCTTTATTGGCAAAGGCAGGATATCTTTCTGTCTTTGCCGAAAGGAATGGACAGAATAATATTAGGGAGGAAGAAGGCCGGAAATATCTACTTGTACAAGAATTGGGAAAACAGGCCGGTTTATGGGAACCCTTTCTTGACAAGGCTATATAGGCTCTTTATAATACCATAAAGGATAAAGGTAAAATAGCCGAGGACACAGGGGGGCGGTTCTTCTGTGTTGCGGCGCAGGGCAGAAGAACCGTCCCCTTGTGTCCCCTTCATAGCTGAATTTATCACGAATAGATAGGAGCGAAGCAGATGGCGGAGGAAAAAGAGGTAGTTCTGACTAAGGAAGGTTTGGAAAGACTGGAGAATGAACTGGAACACCTCAAATCAGTAAAAAGAGAAGAGGTGGCCGAGCGCATTAAACAGGCCATCGCCTTTGGAGATATAACGGAGAACTCCGAATATGAAGATGCGAAAAATGAACAGGCCTTTATCGAAGGACGGATAATAAGCCTGGAGAAGACCCTGAAAAAGGCCCGCTTGATGGAGGATGAGGATATACGCACTGATGTGGTTTCATTGGGCTCGCGTATTACCTTAAAGGAAATGAAATCGGGGCGTGAGGTCACTGTCACCTTGGTATCTTCGGTTGAATCTAAGCTTAAAGATGGGAAAATTTCGGATGAATCCCCGGTAGGCAAAGCCATTATGGGAAAGAAGGTCAAGTCAACGGTCACGGTGGAGGCACCGGCCGGTACTATTAAATATAAGATTTTAAAAGTAGAAATACAACCGAGTGTTAATAATCATGCACAATCAG
>CAYRCG010000071.1:0-10568 GCA_964422685.1 uncultured Syntrophomonas sp.
AGATTGCCACGTCGCTTCGCTCCTCGCAATGACATAAACCCCTAAAAAATCTGCGTCAAAACCCTTTCCTAGCAATGACAGGAGTGTTAGGCACCCCGAGCATAGCGAGGTATTGACCACGGGATTTGCATTACTGAAATAGGCAAATGCCCGGCCGGTTGGCCGAGCATTTTCTGCCCCAGACTAAAAGTCTACATCCGGGTCCAACTCTCCATATACAATTACATCATGGAATTTGCCTAGTTTATCGATGATGTCCACATATACTTTAAGTCCTATACAGGTACCCTTGATAGGTGTAGTTAAGTTACAGGGGTTACTACTATCCTCACAGTTGCCCCTAACTTCGAAGTCGAAACTCCAATTTTTCAGGATTATCTCCGATTGTTCGATTTCACTGCGGAATTCCTCGGGGGTGAGGGGGGGATCAAATTCGTCTAATTCGATGGATTGGTTATAGCGGTCACTAACGGTAATAATCTGGTACTCCCCTTCTACCAGCACAAATAGGATTACTTCATAGTCGATGAAAATTTTCACCTTGTTGAAACACAGGTCCTCATGCGCTTTAATCACTTTTACTTTAATGTCTTCTACACACTCTACTTTACCGCCTACCTGTTCGTCGGGAACACAAAAGACCGTGTCCAATACTTTAACCTGTTTTTCGATGTATTTTGCTTTGATTACCTTGGCCCAAAGGTCCAGCATACAACCTTCAGGAAATTCACATTTTAATAATCTAGACACTTTACTTTCCCTCCTTTATCTGGTATTCGCCTGTTGTCTAACAGGTCCCTGAAATTTGTTCTGTCAAATTTCTAGGTTATATTATGAGAGAAAGCAACAAAATGTGATTATCCCGGTGATGTTTTTATTCCTTTGGGGTGTTAAATAGTTCTTCGCGCATTAGATGAATGCATTCTATTCGGCCATCGCAAAAAATGCCTGCCCCTTTTTCCTGCGCCTGGCGGCAAAATCCGATGTCCTCAGAGCCCTCTTTAGCAGAATATCGTATTCCCATAGATTCTATAACCTTCCGCTTGATAAGGTAGGCTGCCCCGGTGCAATCAACCGGGAAAACCCGATCTCGAGGGAAGTCCCGATAGTATACTAGGTTCCCGGAAGCATCTTTAGTCAGGATATTATAAATAGTACTATCCCCTACCTCCTCTCCGTTACAAACCAAAGCTGATACAATATCGCAATCATCTTGCAGCAAGATAGATAGACTGTCAGCGGGTACTAATATATCACTATCCACCGAAAATAGATGTGTGGCGTCTGAGTCCATAAATGCCTCTAAAAGTCTGTTCCTTAACTGGGCTAATCGCCATAGGCTATACTGCCCTCGCCGATGACCATATTCCTGGCCCAAATTATAATAAATTAATTTTACCCGCCCCTTTTCCTCTCGGGCGAAGTTCTCCAGAATCTGGGGGGTTCCATCTATACAATCATTTATTATAAAACAAAATTCTAGTTGGGATTTAGGATAGGCCAAGCGTTTTAAGGCGGTTAAATAATAGAGCAGAGACCACGCCCGGTTACGGACCGGGCAAGCTATCATTATTTTTTTCGCCGCATTTGTCATAATACTTATAATCCCCTTCCCGGTGATTCTGCCCCTCCTTTTTGCCGCAAGGGTTGCTTAAAAATACAAAGTGGTCATTAACGGGGTATGGGCGCAAAATCGATAATATGTTTTTTTATTGCAATAGAAGCCCTATCTGTAATAGGCACCTAATATTTTCCGATGGCGCCGGGTGTAAAAGCGAAAAGAAGTATTCCTAGTAACCGCTACGCCGCCTATTCGGAGGCTTTTCCCTTTGCCGGTACATCCTCTATCCGGATAATCCCTGCGGGGGTAAACCGAATAACGATGACCGGAAATCGACGATATCATTATTTGCAAATGGGAGTTTAGGTTATTGCGGTAAATTCCCTTACTACCTGCTGCAACGATGCCGGGCAGCAGAGATTTCCTTACTTTATCGCCCCAGTTTGCCGGGCTTCTTATACCCTTTTGCTCTAATGCTCCCTCGATTATATCTATAATTTCCGCCGCCCGGGCCGACCAGGAGTTTTGCCGGGCTACCTCCATCCTCGCTTCTCTCCGAGAAGGGTTATTCTCATCCAGGGCTTTTTTTATGTTTTCTATAAACTCCTCCTCATTTTCCGAATAATAGAGCAGTTCCCGGATTTTATATGCTTCGGGGAGTGCTGTAGTTACTACCGGCATTCCACTCGCCATGTATTCCCACATTTTTATGGGGTTTACCGATTCCGTCATATCGGAAAGTTTAAAGGGTATTAGTCCTACATCAAAGCTCTGGGCATACGCGGGAAGTTTCTCATAGTCTTTAAAACCTAGCCAGTGCAAATTAGGGCGCTGAGGTAACTCGAATACATTGTAACGGGGACCTAGCATAACAAAGTTATATTCAGGCAATTGGGCCGCTGCCCTATCCAACAAGGCTAAGTCCACCCAGGTCGCGATAGCCCCGAAATAACCTATTATCGGTTTCCCTATTCCCAGCATATCAGTCGGATTTGCTAGCTGGCCGCTATTAGAAAAATGCCCGTATTCACAGGCATTCGGCACTAGAAAGCAATGGGGATTAATATTTTTAGCCATCTGATACAGCTTATCCGAACTAGCAAGCACGATATCCGCCGTCGCTACTGCCCGATGGTAATAAGGTCTCCACCCGGCAAACTCATCACTAGGTTCATCAACACTATCAAATACTACTAAAGAGGGCCGATATTTCTTTATCATATCTACATGGGCCGTTGCACTATAATATATCACCGGGTTAATATCTTTCAGGAATCCCGCCGGCTCAACTCCGTTAAATAGATACAGATAAGGGTTAATACGCTCTATGCCCTGGCGTTGCTGCTGATGCAAGTGAGGATTATTCATAAAAAAGCTTAGTATCCCTAGTTCGGAAAAATTCTTCATTAGGTGTTGCGGGCGCTGGACCAGATAATGGTAGTCCACCGTGGGCGGGTACAATATACAGCTAATATTGGACAACTTTTTCCCCCCTAATCTATATCGATTATAGAATACAATCTTGATTCCGCTGCAAAGAGTAATAGTTATGCAACCCTCTGCAACAAAAGGGGTTTTTGCAGTTGAGTCAATCTGTTCCTCTCCTGCAAAATCCCCTTAGAGCGGCATCTTAGATTGCTTTTGCTTATATTTACTTAGGCATTTTGCGCACAATTCGCTGCCGCAATGTTCGCAATGCCTGATCTCCTGTTTATTTACCCTTCCTTGGCAACGTGGACAAATACTTTTGGCTTTAAGTGAACTTTTTTTAGCGGTGCTTATCGTAAATTGGTCCTCCTCATCTCTCGCAGGCTTTTGCGCCGTCTGATATTTCTGGATATTTATCTTCGAAATGCCCGAGTTGCCTTCACTTATTTTCATTTGTACACCCCCTTAGCAAAAAAACGTTCCGATTCCCCCCGCTTCTATCTTCCGTTATCCGGGGCTCGGTAATCGTTTTTTTATTACCTTATGGCAAGAGCAGGCACTGGGGTATGGCACTTACCTTTGCTTCCCCTGCTATCCATTTTAATTATATGAGAAGTATGCCCCAAGTGTGCATAACTGCCTAAATTGCGGGATATAGGAGGTTTAAATGCTGTTTAAGAAAAGCCGTTTTACCCGGCTTCCTAGACTGTTATTAGCCATTTTTTCGTATTCTTTATCGGAAGAACAGGATTCCTCGCATAAGTGGTTATCCCTATAGCGGAAACCGGATTCATAATCGTCTAAACGCTGTTCTTTATCCTTTATCGCCCGACGTAGGTCTTCGATTAACGTCAAATGTTGCTGGCTTTCTCGATTCAGTTCGATATTGCGACTTTCAGCCTTCTTTATCCCTTTTTTAAGATGGGCTATGTTTTTTTCATAAAAACGGATTTGGCGGCTTAATTCCAGGTTTTCCTTTTCCATCTGAATAATCTCGTCTCGGGGCTGAATTTCCGCTGTTATATCGCATTTATCCATAGCTATGTCCTCCCCCATTTCCTGCTCCCAAAGTTTAATTACCTGCTGGCGGATAGCCAACAAAGCATAATCTATTAAGATTACGACATGCAGTTGCTTGCCATCTAGCCCTCCCCGCCAATCTATCTTTTTTATATCGCCGATAAAATCTATCTGCGGTTCCCGATCGAAATCCAATTCCCGGTCGAACTCCTGCAATAGAACTCGTTCCCGCAGATTTTCCTCTTTTTTTAGCAATTGCATTTTGCCTTCCATATTTTCCAACAAGCACAGGACTTCCATTTTAAATAAGGTTTCCAACGCATTTCCTTGTTTCCTGATGATATGTTCCCTTAATTTAATCCTTAGGCCTTCCATACCCTGGTAACTGTCATCCAAATGGTAGACCTGATGAAAATCAGCACTTTTAGGGTTAATCAATTCGGATAAAACTACCGGCGACCATATAGAAAGTGCCTCACGCAAATACATCACCTTCTTTTCTTAAGACTTTTGCGGCGGATAGGCCGCTAAAGGAAGCGCGGTCTAGCACTGCAAGAAATAAAACCAGCTACGCCTATATAAATTTATATTATTTTCCGTACTGCTATATGATTCAACGTTATATATTAGAAAGTGAATTTTAAGGAGGGATTGCAAAAAAATAGGCAAAAAAAAACTGCATGTAAACATGCAGTTTTGGCGGGTTCTTTAATGGTCGGCAACAGCTATTCTAGTTTCTGAATCACAGACAAACAATTCAACTGTTTCAGTTAATACATCAGCATAAGTATAGGAAACTCGCCTTTCGATTTTTCTTTCGTCCAGTTTTACCACGAATAAGTTGGGATAAATCGATTCTAAAACGCCTTCTTTTTCTATGATACGGTTTCTTCCCCGATTGGCCTTCAATCTTATCTTGCTTCCGACAAAAGATTCCAGGTCCTTCTTAATATCTGATATAGCCCTGGGAGAATTCAATTTACCACCCTCTTTATAGTATATCTACATACCATTCTACAATAGGAGGGAGGGGTTGTCAATATTAAAATAATAAGTATATATAAAAACCCTCGCCATGTCAACTAAATATTCCGTTAAATTTTGAAAAGTCATAGTTATTGTGGTAGAAATGTCGGAGTTTTTCGTTTTGCCTATTTGGTGTATCTATCTGCTACCGTGCTGGCTGCACAAGCGTCCGGTTTGATTTTAGCAGCGAAGCCACTCCCGACAATCATGCCGGTAAGTTCTCTGATCAATTCTTTGCTATCACCCCGTATGCCTATATCAAGATGAATCTCTACCTTCATGTCTTCTTTGCCGTGTTTTTTCAAACATTGATTTAGGCGATCGGCTAAGTCCAAACTAAGTGAGGCTTCGTAGAAAATGCGCTGGCGCAGGCTATTGCTTTTTCGTTCCTGAATCTTACTGTAATAATAGCGGGCACCTTTACCTACGCGGTGAATGATTATGGCACTAACATAGCAGGTCCCCTGATTTCCAGGATGCGAATCGCTACCTACGATCAATTTGTAAGGCCGGGTAATATCTTCGGCAACATATTCTAGAATATCGATTACTACCTGTTCTAGGTCTAGCTTTCCTTTGCTGGGACTGTTAAATATCATTACCGCGCCTCCTCGTTCAGGATAAGGGCATCACTTATCAGGGCAAATTGTTCGATAGTAAGGTTTTCCGGTCTATCCATCGGTTCTATTTCAATAGAAGTCAGTAAATTATGTATCCCCGCTTTTTCCGCCGATAAAAGGGTCGCGCAAATGTTTAGAATGGTTTTTCTTCTTCTTTGAAAAGACATCCGGAGTAATCGCATGAAGCTAACTTCATCCCTTACCTGGACTCGCTTTCCCTTTATGGGTCGCAGTTGAATAACACAGGAATCAACCTCTGGCCGGGGGTAAAAACAATTCCGAGAAACTGGCATGAGATACTCCGCCTCGGCGTGATAAGCCGTAGTTATCGTGAGTAAGCCGTATTCCTTGCTGCCCGGGGAGGCTAAGATGCGGCTAGCAACCTCCTTTTGCATCATTAGGGTTGCGCTTTCCATCTGCGGACAGGTCTCCAGGAGTTTAAAGATAATGGGGGTGGTAATGTTATAAGGGATATTAGCACATACCCTGTAGCCGCCAATATCCGGGTATGGGGCAAAGGCTTTACTGAGCTCTTCTTCTAGGTTTATTTTAAGCACATCCGCAAAAAGCAAGTGGATGTTATCTATATCACCCAAGCTCTCGGACAACGCCTCCCGCAAGCCAGTATCGATCTCTATAGCCAATACCCCTTTGCTGTTAGCGGCTAATTCCCGGCTTAACACACCTATACCGGGCCCTATTTCTACCAGCAATTTTTCTTTATCAGGGTTACAGGAAGCGATGATCTTACGGAGAATGTTTCCATCTATCAGGAAGTTCTGCCCCCATTTTTTCCGCGGGTGAATTCCGTATTTGTTCATATAATATTTTATACCGGTTATAGAATCTATTCTTTTCATCGCTGCCTCACAATTTTCAAGAGAAATCACTGTCGATTAAAGTATATCATCATTGAGGATTCCCCGCTGCGCTCGGAATTTTCACGCACTGCATACCCCGCGCACAAAAATGGCGAGGTCGAAGCCCCTAGATAAATAGAAAGGAAGGGGCGACGTACCGTTTGTATCATTTGACCAATTATACCACTTAGATATATTTGATTTGTATAAATATACTGGAACCTTTTCCTATTAGTCATACTTTTACTAATTTTTCCGGAGAAATTATTTTGCTGAAGGGGTGGAAATGAAAAAAAACAGGCATAGCCAAGTAGTCATAAAATCGGGGGGATAAAAATTAACCCGAGAGTTTCTATGGCTCCCGGGTTTAAATCAATCAATTAAAATGCAGCCGTTCCTTGATCCCTTACTCTAGAATCAATATCCTTAATATCCTTTTCAAAGTTCTTAATCGGTTTACCTTCTAAAATACCGGTGGCTACATCGGATATGCGCTTGACTAAATTAGGGTCTGTGGTCACTAATACCTGGGAAATGCGCTTATCATGTTTTTTGAGCTTATTCATGACTTCGGTCTTTATTCTACTGCTTCCATTCACGTCATTCAACCTATTATTACCATTCAACCGGGCATTGTCATTTAACCGGTTGTTGTTCATCGACCCGCTTCTATTGTCTGATTTCAAAGTCAAGCCTACCAGAACAACTATCTTTTGGGGTTCGCTGCGATTAATACCGGCATCACTGCCGATGGTGTTATCATTCATATTCTTGCTTGTAGCACGGTTCATTTGTGAAGTTGACTTGCTGTTTCCGGTAATATTGTTGGCTACGCCGATATCAGCAATAACAACAGTTGCCCTATCCACCCCTTTTACCTCTTCCGCCATCTTGGAAAGCTTATTAGCCATTACCCTTCTTTCGCTAACTGTCATCATTCCGCTATCGGTCCTGGTTTCTTGTGTGGGTTTCTTGACGGAAGGAGCCATAGGCTTTTTATTAGCGGCAGTATTTTGGCAGCCGCTGGCCAACAACGCGAACATTAAAGTGAAACACAATAAATAGGCCAGTTTTCTCCTCACTTTTTCACCTCCTTTTCCCTTCTTCTAGCGGCGTAGATATCAATTAGACTTTCCCACAGTGCCGCGTGAGGTAAAGGCTTTTAAAAATCCCTGCACTTTTTTAAATTTTTCTTCAAGCATTTTACCTCGTTATAGGTTTCTGTACTTTTTCACTTTTAAATCGTGGAAAGTTTAGACAAAAAAATACCCCCCTATTCAGGCGGGTATTTATTATTATTCTTTTATTAAATGGGGACATCCGGAAACTTAGTCGAGTATATACATTTTCACCGTTCGGTTTCCCCAATTGAGACATTGGGTTTTTTCTTCCATAAAAAGGTCCAGGCGGTTCCCTTTGATTGCTCCCCCCGTGTCCGCGGCCTCAGCATAACCATAACCTTCGATATATAGCTTGCTACCCATAGGTACAACAGTAGGATCAACCGCTACCAAACCCACCGCCGGCTGTCTGCCCGTAGCGGTATTGCGACCGGTATAAGTGTAGGCAGAGGCATTCATATATTTCGCTTCTCTGAAATCTAGGCGCTGCCCGGCTCTGGAAACGCTAGTTATCGTTCCCAAGGCTACTAATCTGTTCACCGGCTCCAGCAGCCTTTGACAACTGGTTACTTCTCGATTGACTTCATTACCGTTATGATAAGTTATTTTAATTTTATTGAGAGCAACCCCTTCTATTCCCGGCTTGACGGTCCGGCTTAATCCCCTTTCCAAGGTATCATCGCTGGTCCTTTCTACCTGAAACGCGATAGGCTCCTTGATCTCAATTTCTTCCTGGGTAACACGGATAACTTCAATCTCTTGCTCGGGGGCAGTTAAAGCCCTAGCCGTAGTTTTGATGATGTCTTGTTCGCCTACCTGCACCCCCGCTAATTTGATAGCCTCCTTAACCGAAATCGGTGTACTCAGTATTTCCCGGCTGCAACCATCGGCTACAATCTTCACCTTAAACGCCCTGATAACCGTAATCCTCATGTTTTTTTCTACCGGAGTATTCAATGACGGTTCTACTTTATCTTTTTCTTTCAATATAATCTGATTCTTGTCCAGGACTTCCCTAACCGTTCCGGAAAAGAAAACCTTGCTCTTTACCAACTTGTCATCGACCTGGATACTTACCGGTTTTTGCAGGGCAAAGAACAAGCTTACCAGTAGAACCAAGCTAAATATAGCCAGCAGGTAAGCACGTTGCTTAGACCATACAATACCCATTTCATTCCTCCTTCTTTTTGCCCGGATCATTGGATCTGGGGATTCAACTATATTCTAAGCAAATTAAGTGCCGGAAGTCAAACCTTTTCTCCTACATTTTGGCACGTCTCCCTTTTATTGCACACATCGCCTAGTCTAGCTCTTTAAATTATTATCCTTCTACAGCCATTTTATTCTTAGATTAGTAAAAAAGATTGCTAATGAAGGATATTTTCCCCATAAGGAGTCTATTGAAATGGGCAAAAAATGGCGCCTAGCCTATACCAGCATCTCCTCGTGATGACGGGGCGGTCGCTGTCCTGCACTGCCTAATCTTTGATGCGGTAGACCCTTTTCGCGTTCTGGCTGGTAACGTAGGCAATCTCGTCCTCCGTCTTATTACGCAACTCTGCCAGTTTTCTCGCGGTATGCACTACCAAAGCCGGTTCATTTCTTTTTCCTCGAAAGGGTTCCGGAGCCAGATAAGGGGAATCCGTTTCTATTAATATCCGCTCGAGCGATATCCGGGCCGCTACCTCCTGAGTTTTTTTCGCATTTTTAAACGTAAGGGGACCGGCGAAGGAGATATAAAAACCCTCTTTCATCAGTTCCACTGCCAAGGGGAGATGACCCGAATAGCAGTGTATTATACCTTCATTTACCCCGGCTTTTTCCTTCTTTAGAATGTCCAGGATTTCCTGGTGAGCATCGCGATCATGGATAACCAGGGGTTTGTAAAGCTCTTGCGCCAGTTTTATCTGGTCCTTAAATGCTGTCCTTTGTTTTTCGGGGGAAGAAAGATTGCGATAATAATCCAGGCCGGTTTCCCCGATAGCCACCACCCGGGGGTCGCGAGCCAACTCGTACAACTTTGCTAAGGTCTCGGCATCGAGGTTTTTCGCATCGTGAGGATGCACCCCTACTACGGCATAAACCTCAGGGTGCCGGCGGGCGAGTTCTACCGCTTCCACCGAAGTCTCATAATCATAACCGATACATACTATCTTTTCCAAACCGGCTTCCCGCGCCCGTTTCATAACTTCCTGCCGGTCTTTATTAAAAGCCGGGTCTTGTAAATGGGCATGTGTATCTATAAGCATCTATCTCACCCGGCTTCCGGAAGGCAGACCTTCATCTGCGAATAAAACCTTTATTTCATCCTCACCTGCTGCTAGTATCATCCCATGGGACATTACGCCTCTTAATTTAACCGGCTTCAGGTTAGCTACCAGCATCACTTTTTTACCTAGCAGTTCCTCCGGGGAATAGTATTGCGCAATACCTGATACCACCGTGCGCTCCTCCTCCCCCATGCGCAGGCGTAAAACCAGTAATTTATCCGCTTTCTTCATTTTTTCGCAGGCGATAACCTCGGCTATCCGAAGGTCAATCCGAGCGAATTCTTCTATATCAATCATTTCCGGAGCATTGCCCGGGCCTGCGGCGGCTTCTTTCTTCCCCGTGGTTTCCGCCGGTTCTTCCCCGGGTTCCAAGGATTTTAAGTCTATCCGCGGGAAAAGGGCTTCCCCTCGGCTAACCCGGCTACCAGCCTTACAGCTACCCCATTCCGCCGCATCTTCCCAGCTTAGGTCTCGGTTCAGATTAAATATCTCCATTTGCTGGTTAACCCTGGTCATTAATGTCGGCATAGCCGGCGCCAGCATTATCAAGGCTATACGGATGCTTTCCGCCAAGTTATACATCACGCTGCCCAGGCGCTCTTTTTTGGCCTCTTCTTTGGCTAAAACCCAAGGAGCGGTTTCATCGATATATTTATTAGCCC
>CAYRCG010000072.1:0-10450 GCA_964422685.1 uncultured Syntrophomonas sp.
CCTGGTTTTTTAACAGGGTTTCATAAAAAACCCGCACCTCTTCGGAAATGCCTTTAATCTGTTCCACCTCGCAGATCTTCCCTTTTACATCACTTATGAGGTTTTTCATGGTATGGAGCTCCTGCAACAGCTCACTAGCTGTACCCTGTCCCCAAACCTTTTCGGCCTCCTTGTTGGCTATCTGCGGAATGGAACGGCTGCTATCAGTGCCGGTGGCGGCTGCAGCGGCAGCCATCTGTTTCCTCGCTTTGTCACTATTAACCTGTAAACCTTCATCAATAGCCACCGTTATTTCTACCTGGGGCGGGAAAAGAAAACTGAAAATGCCTCCTTTTTTCACCTTACTCGTATGCAGGATTATGGCATCGCTGCCCATTTCTTTTTTCGCCTGTTTCAGGGCACCCTTAAAATCCTTGGCGGTAAACTTCTTTATAATCATGCCGACACCATCCCAATCACCTCAACACTAATCCCCGAGTCTATCTCATTGTAGGATAAAACTAAGAAATGGGGAATAAAACGCTCTATCAATCTCTTGAGGTATAAGCGTAAAACCGGGGCACACAAAAGCACCGGGGTTATCCCTTTGTTGTTAAGATCTTCATAATACATGGACAGCCTATCCATCATCTTTTGAGCTATATCCGGGTCGACTGCCAAGTAGGAACCAAAATCACTTTGCTGCACCGATTCCCTGAGGGTTTCCTCCAAAGAGGGGTCAAGGGTAAGCACAGCTAATTTGCCCTCTTCCCCAGCATATTGCGAGCTTATCTGCCGCTTTAAAGCCTGGCGCACATACTCGGTCAACACATCGGTATCCTTAGTGATCTTAGCGTAGTCAGCCAAAGTCTCTAAAATACTTACCATATCCCTAATAGCCACCTGTTCTTTCAGCAGGTTGGCCAGAACTTTCTGTACATCGCCAATATTCATCAAATCAGGTATTAATTCCTCCACCACAGCAGGATTTTGTTCTTTGATAAAACTTATCGTGTTCTGGATTTCTTGTCTACCCAGCAATTCGAAGGCATGGGCCTTTATTATCGAAGTTAAATGAGTTGCTAATACCGACGGCGGATCTACTACCGTATAGCCTTTTAGCTCCGCCGCTTCCTTTAGACCCGTATCAACCCAACGGGCCGGCAGGTTAAAAGCCGGTTCTATGGTATCGATACCCAGCACCTCCTGATCATTTTCAATTCCTGGTCCCATAGCCAGGTAATGATCCAGCAATAATTCTCCCCCCGCTATTTGTGAACCCTTTATTTTTATGGCATAGTTATTAGGCTTTAATTGCATATTATCACGAATACGTATGGGGGGTACAATAAAACCCAATTCCACTGCGCATTGCCGGCGTATCATAACGATACGTTCCAAAAGGTCCCCTCCCTGTTCGGCATCCACCAGCGGGATCAAGCCATAACCCATTTCCATTTCCATTTTTTCCACTTGCAGAAGTTCCACCACATTTTCCGTTTTCTTTATAGCCTCAGCCTCTTCTACTTCTTCCGGATGTTCTTCCACTAAATCGTCGGTAGAATTGCGGAAAACAAAATAAAGTATGCCGAAGAATATAGCCAGCGAATACATAGGCACCCGCGGTAATCCTATAGTGCCTAATATCAACAAAATAACTGCGGCTAAGCCCATTGCTTTGGGATATGCAAATAATTGGGTGGTCATCTCCTGTCCCAAACTGAGTTTGGATGCGCTTCGGGTTACTACAATCCCGGTAGCTGTCGAAATGAGCAAGGCGGGAATCTGGGTAACCAAGCCATCACCAACCGTCAACAAGGTATATACCTGCAGAGCCTCATTCCAGCTCATCCCCTTTTGCGCCATACCGATGATAAAACCACCGACGATATTGATTATTATGATAATTATACCAGCAATAGCATCACCTTTGACGAATTTGCTAGCACCATCCATAGCCCCGTAAAAATCCGCTTCACGTTGAATATTTTCCCGTCGGTTGCGGGCAGTATCCTCATCTATAAGACCGGCATTCAGATCGGCATCAATAGCCATTTGCTTTCCGGGCATAGCATCCAATGTGAATCGGGCAGCCACTTCCGAAACCCGCTCAGCCCCTTTGGTAATTACTATAAACTGTATTACTACCAGGATGAGAAAGATAACCACACCTACAACCGGGTTGCCCCCTACTACAAAATTACCGAAGGATTGGATAACCTCTCCGGCGTAGGCATATAATAACACCAGGCGGGTAGAGGACACATTCAGGGACAAGCGAAAAAGGGTCATTACCAAAAGCAAGGAGGGGAATACAGAAAACTCCAATGGCTCGGTATTGAACATGGAAACCATCAATATTATTAACGCAAAACTTATGTTAAAGCTCAGCAAGATATCCAGCAAAACCGGTTTCATAGGAATAATCATCATCATAACGATGCTTACAACCAGTACCGCTATCATCAGGTCACTATGCTTGAATAAACTATTCATCCATAACCTTGATTCCATAAACTATCTCCCACCCTTAATAGGGATATAAGTGACTAGCAGCTAACCTCTTAAATTACTCTTTTCTTTTTCTGTTTATAAACAAAAGCCAGGACCTCAGCCACCGCTTGGTAGAGGTCCTCCGGCACCAAATCACCTATTTCGACATGATAATAAAGCGTCCGGGCCAGAACCGGATTCTCCACTATCTCTACCCCGTGTAAACGGGCTACCTCCTTAATCCTTAACGCCATATAATCCTTGCCCCGAGCCACCACTACCGGTGCCTCCATTCTTTCGGCCTCATAACTCAAGGCTACCGCAAAATGAGTAGGGTTGGTAATTACAACATCTGCTTTAGGAACTTCCGCCATCATCCTCTGCATGGCTATATCCCTCTGAACCCGTCTTTGCCGCGATTTAAGCTGCGGATCACCTTCCGACTGTTTATACTCTTGCTTAACCTCATATTTGCTCATCTTCAGGGATTTTTCGTGCTCATACCATTGGAAGATATAATCCGCCACCCCGATAATGATGAAGACCAATCCTACTTTCATCGCCATTTCAAACACTATACTGCTTAAAACCTGGAGGCTTGCAACTAGCTCCATATCGATAAAGCGGGGAAAAAGGACAGAGTGCTTCCTCATCACCGAATATACAATATATCCGGTGATTATTACTTTAAGCAGGGATTTTCCTAACTCTACCAATGCCCGCTTGGAGAATATCCTTTTAAAACCTTCAACCGGATTAATCCTTTCTAACTTGGGGGTCAGGCTTTCCCCGCTAAAGATAAATCCTACCTGTAAATAGGTTATTAATAAGGCAACTACGAAAGTAGTCAGGAATATGGGGAATATCATTTTAGCCATTATTATCAGGACCTCGACCAACATAAAATATATATAATCATTAGAAAAATCCTGCTGGGTCCTCACTAAGAGATATAAGGTCGTGAAAGCTTTTATATTATTTATCATATAAGGAAAAGTAAAGAAACAAACTACCGAACCGGCAATAAGAATAACGGCTGAATTGAGGTCTGTGCTTTTAAAAACCTGGCCTTTTTTACGGGCTTCCTCCCGTCGGCGTGGGGTGGCCTTTTCGGTTTTTTCGCCCATACCATCATCCGCTGCAAAAAGCTGCAGATCTATGAGGGGATAGCGATATTGCTTCTCCATATTTACCTACCCCATAAAACGAATAAATTGGTCCAGATAGCCGAAGAATTCGGCGAAAAGGACGTTATATACCCATAGATAAACGGGTAAAAGGAATAATAGAGTTATTAAACCTATAAATATCTTTAGCGGCAAACCCACCAGAAATACGTTCATCTGTGGTACAGTCCTGGCTATGAACCCCATAGCCACATCACTGGTCAATATTGCTACCAGCAGTGGTGCGGCAATCTTTACCGCCACCACGAATACATAGCTGCCTACCCGCACTAGCAGTTCCAGAAAACCTCCCGGCAAATGGGCTCCCATAATCGGGATTATGGCATAACTTTGCGCTATTGCCTGCAATAAATAATGGTGCCCGTCAACAGCCAGGTACATTAGTAGCGCTAAGGCCTGGGTGAAGTTGCCCATTAAGGGTATTTGGGTGCCGGATTGCGGATCTACCACATTCACGATGGAAAACCCCATCAGCATATCCATCAGTTGACCGGCTAACTGTATAGTTGCCAAAACCGCATAAATAACAAAGCCGATAGTGTAACCTATGAATATCTCGACTGCCAGTGCCGCGATGAACAGACCCGGGGTATCGATGCTGCGCGCATATTCTACCGGCACGAAATAGGCCAAGGTAGCTGCCAGAGCTATTACTATTAAAGCCTTAGCTCTTCCTGGCATCATCCGGCTGCTGAAAATGGGGGCGGTGATAAATAGCCCGGAAAGGCGAGCCAACACAAAGAAAAAACTTTCTAGAGCATAGGGCATTAGGCTATACCTTCCTTTTCCCCATAATCAGCAGTGAAACTGTAGTTATATGAAAAAGTGAGGGGTAAGGAGTGAGGAGTGAGGGATATTAGTGTCTGCCCTTTATTCCTTACCATTCAAGAGCCCTCAGGCTACCTTTTCATCTTATTTCTTGCCCAGACCATGGGGGTTACATACTGCAAAGCATATCACCCAGGGGAAGATGGCCGCGTCGCACACTCCTCGCAAAGACAAGGACGTTTGACATTAGAAGCCCAGTCCCTGTCATTTCGGGCGTGCCCATTACCATTTCGAGCTTGCGAGGAATCTTTACCCCATTCCCATCATTATCATCATCGCCCTCAGGAAAGAAGCCATATTTATAACTCCGCTAGACCGAGACAAAACTAGGAATAGCCAAGAATAAATCATGGGTAAAAGTAGTAACTACATTCAACATCCAGGGGCCGAAGACAATTATTACCAGAAAAACAACTATTATCTTAGGAACGAAGGTCAAAGTCATTTCCTGCAGTTGGGTAGTAGCCTGCAAAATACTGATAAGCAGGCCGGTGATCAGAGCGGCCCCTAATACCGGGGCAGATAGCAGCAAAACCACTATTAGAGCTTCGTTAGCTATCCCTAGAATTAAATCTTCAAACAATGCAGACTTCCCCTTCCCTGCTAGGCTCGAAAGTGGGGCGAATATTTCAAATTCCCCCCTATAAAGTTATTTGAAACTCAGCATCAAGGACTGTATTACCAGATTCCAGCCATCTACTAGGACAAAAAGCAATATTTTAAAAGGCAATGATATCATCATGGGGGGCAACATCATCATACCCATAGACATTAAAGCACTAGCCACTACCATATCAATTATTAGGAAAGGAATAAAAATAATAAAGCCTATCTGAAAAGCGGTTTTCAATTCGCTGATTACAAAGGATGGTATTAAAACATAGTTCGGAATGTCTTTGAAATTATGCGGCCTTTCCATCTGGGACATTTTTACGAATAGGGCTAGGTCCTTTTCCCGGGTCTGTTTGAACATAAAGTTGCGCAAAGGGTCCATGCCCTTTTCAAAAGCCTTTTCCTGGGTAATCTCCCCGTTAAAATAAGGTTGCAAAGCCTTAGAATTTACTTCCTGAAAGGTCGGAGCCATAACGAAAAAGGTAAGGAATAGGGCCATGCCGATTAGAAGCTGGTTAGGTGGCATTTGCTGGGTGGCCAGCGAAGTCCGGATAAAAGCTAACACTACCATGATCCGGGTAAAGGAGGTCAGCATAATCAATATCGCCGGTGCTAGGGTAAGAACAGTAATAAGTATTATTAGTTGCAATGCTGCGGACAAATCCTGAGGTTCACCTGCTTCCCCGCCCAATTGCAGACTCAGGTTAGGCAGTTGCAAAGGTTCGGCAGAAACAGAACCGGGAAAAACCAATAGAAGCAAGAACAACAAAAATAGTATTTGAAAACAGGGCAAACCCCAGGTATTAATCTTCTTCTTTATCACTTCTGCTGCTGCCAAGATTTTTTTCCTCCATACCCTTATATGAAAGCTGTTCTAAACGGTTGAGCTGTTCACCCATGAGCAGGCTAAAGTCCTTCCGCTCCGGTTTGGATTTCCCTGTGCCTAACACCTTTAATTTCTTTTTAATTGCAGGCAGGGCAGCCCCTCCCCAGCCATCATCGGGCAAAGAATCTGCCTGACTGATTTCTTCGCGGAGTTTTGGGTTATCAACCTCAAAAAGAAAAGAAATGCTTTGGTCGGTTACCCCGATAGCATATAACTTTTCTCCAATTTCACATAAGACTATGCCCCGATTTTGTCCTAGAATCACCTCATCTACCACATGCAGCCAGGTTCCTTGCATTTTGCGGCTAACCTGTTTGCCAAATATGCGAATAACCGAGTAAGAGGCGGCGATAATCAGTCCCAACACTACAAAAAGCTTAAAAATGTTCAACCATAGACCGGATGAATGTTCCCCACTAATAACCTCTTTGTCCAGCTCCCGGTTGAGAGCGTTCATATCATCAATAGCACCAACACTTCCCACCGCTATAGCCAGGAAAAGGAACACCAGCAAAATGAGAGGGATAGTCTTTTTATGCCAAGCAATCATATTGTTTCACTTCCCAAACGGCGGTTAGGCCAGGGCTTTGGCTACCGCCTCAATCACCCTTTCCGGCTGAAAAGGTTTAACGATAAAGTCCTTTGCCCCTGCCTGTATAGCATCGATAACCATAGCTTGCTGCCCCATAGCACTACACATTATGATGCGGGCCGCGGGATCAGCCGCTTTTATCTCTTTGACCGCGGCTATGCCGTCCATTTCCGGCATAGTGATATCCATAGTGACCAGGTCTGGACGCAGCTCCATATACTTATCTATAGCCACCCGGCCGTTTTCTGCTTCCCCTACTACGATATAGCCATTCTTGCTTAATATATCTTTTATCATCATCCTCATAAATGCAGCATCATCGACGATTAACACTTTCTTTTCCATTACGAACCTCCCCAGCAATTATTGCAGCCTAGCCATTCGGTCTAGCGGACTTATTATGGTGGTGATGCGGATTCCATAGTTTTCATCAATCACAACAACTTCCCCTTTGGCAATAAGCTTGCCATTGACCAACAAATCTACCGGTTCCCCGGCTAATTTATCCAATTGAATTATAGCACCCTGGTTTAATTCTAATATTTCTTTTATCGTCTTTTTGGTTTTCCCTAATTCCACCGACACATCCAAAGGTACATCCATAATCAAATCAAGGTTTTGCGGGCTATGCATCATGGCGCTTTCCTGCAAGGGGGCAAACTGTACCGGATGTACCGCAAATTGCGGTTGGGCGGCTGTTTCCCGGGGACTGGGGGCAAATGCCTGGCTATAAACCGGTTCTTGTTGCGGTGGAGGGGAAACCACTGGCTCCGCCGGGCGGGGCGGCACTACCGGCGCCTGTACTTCCGCGGGCGGGGGTGTACTGGCCGGTGGCTTTTCCATTATCGCTTCCGCATTGGATTCCTCCGCAGTACTACCCATCAATATAGACATAATATTATCAACTGCTTCCATGGGGATTATCTGCATTATTTCACTATTGATCAAACCTTCTATTTCCATTTTGAATTTTATTTTTACTACATCGGTAAAACTAGAGGAAAACTGCAGGGTCTCCTTCCCCAGATCCATAACGGTTAATCGCGGCGGGGCTATATCTATCCGTCGGCTAAACATAGAGGACAAGCTGGTAGTCGCTGAGCCCATCATCTGGTTCATGGCTTCTCCGACTGCGCTTAATTCCAATTCGCCCAAGGCTTTTCCTTTGGCAGATAGTCCATCTCCCCCCATCATCAAATCGGCGATAACGGCAGCATCCTCTTCCTTAATCACTAAGACATTTGCCCCCGTCAATCCCTGAGTGTAATCAACTTCAACCACTACAAAAGGTAAGGGGTACAGCAACTGCATTTCTTCCGGGCTAGTAATCGATACATCCGGGGTGGTAATAGCCACCTTTTGGCGCAGCAGGGTAGAAAGGGTGGTAGCAGCCGTTCCCATACTGATATTGCCTACCTCCCCTAAGGTGTCTTTTTCGAATTCGCCAAGTTCTATAGCAGAGGCAGTGGCAGCAGGCTGGACAACGCTTTCTACCGTTCCTTCAGTAGCGGAGGAACCCCCTCCGGACAATAAAGCATCTATTTCTTCCTGGGATAGGATTCCGTCATTCATTCACTTTCCTCCTCTACAATCCCGGTAACTTGTATTGCCATCCTATTGGAAAATACACCGGGTTTCCCCAAAAATTTAGCATTGTTGCCTATAACGATATCTAATTCTTCACTTATTTTACGATTTAACGGTATGACATCTCCCACTGATAAACTCAAGAGATCCCTTACCGTTATCGATGTTCTTCCCATAACTACCTTAACCGGAATAGCGGTATTCTCCAATTTGCTTCTGATAGCCGCGATATTCGCCGGAGATTTTTCCTGGGTGGCAGTCGAATAATAATAATGCACATTTAATTTGTCCAGAATAGGCTCCAAAACCAGGAAGGGAATGCAGATATTTATCATCCCCATCACATCACCCATGCGAGTTTCCAAGGAAACAATTATCATTATTTCTGTAGGTTGGACCAACTGGGTAAACTGAGGGTTAGTTTCCACCCGTTCCAGAGAAGGCTCAACCTGAATAATGCTGCCCCAAGGTTCCTCCAGATAATCTAACATACGCTGGGATAAACGCTCAATAACAGTTTGTTCAATCTCGGTGAGCGCACGCGCCTTGCTGGGGGCGTAACCGGGTCCCCCCAGTAGACGATCCAGAAAAGCAAATCCCAGGTTGGGATTAACCTCCATTATAGCACTGCCGTGCAAAGGGTATAGGGAAAAAATATTCAATATAGTCGGATTAGGGATGGAACGAATAAATTCCTCATAGGTCAGTTGTTCCACCGAAAGCAATTCCACCTGCAAGGGGATACGCAGTTGCCCGGAAAGATAGGTCCCTAAAGTACGGGCATAGTTCTCGAATATGACCTGCAAGGTATGTATCTGATCCTTTGAGAATTTATTAGGCCGACGAAAATCATAAATCTTTACCTTGCTCTTCAGCTCTTCTTCCTTAAGCAGGTCAGCATCAACCGAGCCATCACTAAGGGCTGATAACAGGGCATCTATTTCTGTTTGTGATAAAACCTCACTCATTATAACCCCCCCAGGCTATAACTGGGAAGTAAGGGGTAAAGGGTAAGGGTCTTGAACCTTCCCTTCCTAATCCTTACGACCAATACAACTTATTTCTCGCAACCGGCTAGTCTCCGTCTTCCGTTAAAATTGCCGCGCCGCTGCGCTCCTCGCAATGACAATGCCCCATCATCCGAGCCTGTGATTCCGAGTGCAGCGTCCTTCTTCCCTTCCAGCGTTCCACTCTTCCAACTTACCAACTTCATTAAGATGGCCGCATCGCTGCATCCCCCGCAATGAGGGGTAGGGGTGGCCGACCGTGACACCAGAACGCCGGTCGTTAATAACAGCTACTGCATAATGAAATCGGTAAAATAAACATTCATAATGGTATTGGCACCTATCTTGGCGTTCAGGTCGTTCTTTATCTCTGTCTTTAGGTTGTTCCTGTTCCTGACGTCCAAATCCGCCGCCGTTTTGGAAGAAATAATGGTAAGGATACTATCCTGTATTACCGGCATATATTGGGCAATCTTCTCCGGTGCTTTCTTATCATCCGGACTGACCTCCACAGTCACCTTTACCTTCAGAAACCTTTGGCCATGTATGTCGTTGATATTAGTGGTGAATTCCCCCACTTCAACCAGATTGCCGGTCATATGCCCCGTAGCACCTTCCGGTTTAGGCATCAATGGTGCCATGAGGCTTTTCATGAGAAAGTAGGAGCCCCCAACTGCCACTAAAAACACCAATAGTCCGATTAGAATTAGCTTCATATCGATATTGATATCCAGCTTGGGTTTTTTAACCACTTCGCCCTCTTTTTCCTCTGCCACAACTTTCCCCCCTGTTCGCTCTATTTTTTCAAATTAGTAAATGAGCGCTTCCTGAATCTAATAATTTCTTCTCGAATCTGCCATATCCTTTCTTTTACGATAATTTTTTTTCCCGTATTGAGGGTCACCACCGTATCGGGGGTTTCCTCCATCTGTTCAATCATATCGATATTTACCATTATTTTTTCACCATTCAAACGGGTCAGGTAAATCATAATATATCAAGTGTTCCTTTCGCATAGGTAAGTGCGGGGTAAGGGTATCGCCATTCTGAGGCCTTATAGTCATTCCGGGTTCCCTTGTCATTGCTATGAAAGGGGTTTTTAGACGCAGATTTACGCTGACCCTTCGGGCGCTGAAGGACGCTGATAATATCTCAACCATTAAACAGCGAATGCCCTGACCCTTTTCGTTTATCGTGGTGCAGCTCTGCTCACGCCCCGAAGGGAAGATTGCCACGTCGCTTCGCTCCTCGCAATGACAAGGGCACGCTGCGTTCTCTG
>CAYRCG010000073.1:0-10373 GCA_964422685.1 uncultured Syntrophomonas sp.
TGGTCAGGGACCGCAAACAACGATGAAAAGGGAGCTTGAGGGCTCTTGGACGGTAAGGAATAGTGGGTAATTACCGATACGCCTCACCCCTCACCCCTCACCCCTCACCTTTTCATACTCCCCACGCCTCACCATTTCATATTAACGTTTATTTAAAAAGGAGGAAGAACCTTGCAGGATAAAAAAGAAAACCTAAAGAAAAATGCTTGGCTGAAGATGCCGGAACAAGATTTACCGGCAGTTCATGAATTTAACCGGGATTACCGGTCTTTTCTCAACCGGGTGAAAACAGAAAGAGAAGCGGTTATCTACATAAAACAAGCCGCACTAGAGCAGGGTTTTATGGATATGGATAAGATAGCTTCTTTGGAACCAGGGCAAAAACTGTTTTTCCAGCAAAGAGGAAAAATATGCGCCCTATTAGTTATAGGACGGGAACCGCTAGAGAACGGGGTGAATCTGGTGGTATCCCATATCGATTCCCCTCGCCTGGACCTAAAGGCCAATCCCCTATATGAGGCAGACGGTCTGGCCCTATTTAAAACCCATTATTACGGAGGGATAAAGAAATACCAATGGTTGGCTATACCCCTAGCTTTACACGGGGTGGTGATAAAAAAGGATGGTAAATCCGTAAATGTAGCCATTGGGGAGGCCGAAGATGATTTCGTCTTAACTATTTCCGATCTTTTACCCCACCTAGCCCAAAAACAGATGGAAAAAAAGATGTCAGAGGTTATTACCGGGGAGGATTTAAACCTTTTGGTAGGCAGTCAACCGCTAGGAGGGGAAGGGGATAACCCCATAAAAAAACAAATCCTAGCCATTTTGCAGGAGAAGTATGATATAGAGGAAGAAGATTTTAGCAGTGCGGAATTGCAGGCGGTTCCTGCTTTCCCGGCGCAAGACATCGGCTTTGACCGCAGTATGATCGGGTCCTATGGGCAGGATGACCGGGTTTGCGCTTATACCTCATTAAGAGCGGCCTTGGAACTGCAAACCCCGCAGAGAACGGCGATTTGTCTTTTTGTAGATAAGGAAGAGATCGGGAGCAACGGCAATACAGGGTTACAATCACTAATCATAGAAAACCTTATGGCGGAACTTATGAATAAAGCGGGGCACAATAATTATTTGGCTTTGCGCAGGAGCCTGGCTAATTCTTACGCCTTATCAGCCGATGTAAATGCCGGGGTTGACCCCAATTATCCTGAAGTATTTGAGAAAATGAATTGTAGCTTTCTAGGACAAGGGGTAGTGTTAACCAAATATACCGGCTCCCGGGGCAAAAGTGGTTCCAACGATGCCAATCCAGAGTTTTTAGCCAGAATACGCCGACTGTTTGACGATAACGGGGTATTCTGGCAAGTGGGCGAACTAGGGAAAGTGGATATAGGCGGAGGGGGCACAGTAGCCCATTATATGTCTCGTTATGGCATGGAAGTGGTAGATTTGGGAGTAGCTATATTAGGGATGCATTCACCATTTGAAGTTTCCAGTAAAATCGATGTGTTTTTGGCCTACAAAGCCTATCGGGCTTTTATGCAGGACTTTTCTTAAGACAGCATGAGGGACTGACCTAGCGAAAAAGCAGCTAGATGATTGTAAAGGGAAGGGAGGATAGGGAATGGGACAGGAAAGGCTAACTGAAATGGTAAGAGCTGCCGGATGAGCAGCCAAGATAGGGCCGGCGGCCCTGGAGTCTATTCTCAAGGATTTTCCTTTGCCGGCACATCCCAATCTCCTGGTCGGGATAGAGAACAGGGATGATGCGGCGGTTTTAAAACTAGATGAAGAAAAAGCTCTGATCCAAAGCGTGGATTTTTTTACTCCTATGGTTGACGACCCCTTTGTGTTCGGGCAGATAGCGGCGGCTAATGCCTTAAACGACATATATGCCATGGGAGGGGACCCTATTATAGCTTTAAATGTGGTGTGTTTCCCTGAATGTGCCGACCTGCAGGTGTTACGAAAGATACTAGAGGGTGGTTTCAGCAAAGTCTCAGAAGCGGGGGCCTTACTCGTGGGAGGGCATACTGTAGATGATATCGAACCCAAGTATGGGTTAGCGGTATCAGGTCTTGTCCATCCCCAAAGGATAATTTCTAATAGCGGCGCAGCGGTGGGTGATATTCTGTTTCTGACTAAACCCCTGGGGAACGGGGTTATTGCTACCAGCATCAAAGCGGAAATGGCTTCCGAGGAGGCATATAGAGAAGCGGTAAAATGGATGACCATGCTAAACCGGGAAAGTAGCCAGGCTATGCGGCAGACCGGGGTCAACGCTGCGACTGATGTTACCGGATTTGGACTAATGGGACACCTTTACGAAATGGCCTTGGGCAGTGATGTGCAAATAGAGATATTCGCCGGGGGGATACCCTTCATGTCTGGAGCCCTGGAATACGCCAATCTGGGCTTGATACCGGCAGGGGCCTATAACAATCGGGATTATATGCAAGAAAAAGTACAATATATGGGGGACATTGACCCCATAGTAAGAGATTTGCTTTTTTCACCAGAAACCGCCGGGGGTATGTTGCTGGCTGTCACAGAGGAGAAAGCAGGGGAACTTTTGCAGCTTATGGATAGGAAAGGGCAACTATGCGCTCAGATAGGAAGGGTGCGGGGCAAGCGATTTAGCCCGATCAGGGTGTGGAACGGGAAGATAGGGGGAATACCAGGTTAAAGGAGGAAAAATCGATGGAAAGAAAAAGCTTTGGCCTGGGAGATATTGTCCGCATGAAAAAACAACACCCCTGTGGCAGTTTCAACTGGGAGATTACACGTATGGGAGCGGATATAAAGATTAAATGTCAGGGTTGCGGACGGGTAGTGATGCTGCCCCGGTTGCAGTTTGAAAAACGGATGGTTCAGGTAGAAAAAGAGGCTCCTTAAGCCCTGAACGTCGTATTAATCTCCCGTGACCGGGGGTATGAACTACTGCCCTGTCATTGCTGCGAAAACTCATCTATCGCCCGCGGTGAAAAGTGCAGCGACTACCTCCTGGCGATAGGTTCTGCGGGGGGCAAGATTCACCGCTGCAATGACATGGTAATTGCCATTGCGAGGAGCTATGCGACGTGGTAATCTCAAGCCGTTTTTCATAGCGAAATGACCAAAGATGCCATAATGACAATCATTAACCCTTATCCCTTTGGGGGCATATAATAAACTACATAATCTGCCTTAAAGGAGGTGAAGCCAAGTGAATTCTAATATTTCCGGAAAACACGGCTTCACAACGGGTGATTTGGTAACGGTAAAAGGCATGCCTCGAAACGAACGCTTTTGTATTATAGGTTTTAAAAAGAATGCTAACGGGGAAAAAATGGCCGTTTTGAAGGCCTTATTTAATGATACCTATATTATTGAGAAACCCCTCTCCCTGCTGCAAACTCTACTGACTAAGGGAATACTATAAAGCCTTTTCAAAGGACAATACCCTAACCTAACTTGCGCCCGTGATCTGTGCACTGCACTGCATTATCAGCATCTTTTTGTATTCCAAGCACCCTATAGGTGTTAAAAATAAATGCTCTAAGATTAAGATTGCCGCGACGCTGCGCCCCTCGCAATGACGGGAAGGCCGCTATGCTCTTCGCGATAAAACCTACCCATCATCATTCCTAACGCCCATGTCATTTCAAGCGTAGCCCCCCCGTCATTACAAGCGTAGCGAGGAATCTTCCCCCTCGGCCAAAGCAATGGATTTTCCATTGCTTTTTTTCTTGCAACAAATTTACAATACTGGTATAATCGATTGAAGTCCCTGCCCCGGATGTTATCGGGGCCGAAATCCATATCCATGGATTAGTCCGTAGGGAGGAGGTGTAACGATGCGCAGATATGAAATGATGTTTGTCCTCAAGCCTGATTTGGAAGAAGAACAAGTTCTGGAAATCAAAGAAAGACTACAGAAGATAATAACCGACTTCGGCGGTAAATTCATCAATGCAGCCGATGGCTGGGGCAAAAAGCGACTTGCCTATGCGATTGATGATTACTTAGAAGGTATTTATAGCCTGTGGTATTTCGAGGGCAAGCCAGAGACTGTCGATGAATTGGACAGGATCATCAAAATATCAGAGAACTTTTTGCGCCACATCATTATTCGCCAAGATGAGAAGTAGTAATATGATGTGCTTATAAATCGGTTTTGAAAGTCAGGGGGGGAAAGCTTTGCTGAATCGGGTTATCTTGATTGGACGCCTAACGAAGGACCCGGAACTTCGATATACCCAAAACGGGACTGCCGTGGCTACTTTTACCTTAGCGGTAGATCGTAAGTTTAAGCGGGAGGAAGCTGATTTTATACCTATCGTAGTATGGGCTAAGCAGGCAGAAAACTGTGCGACCTATCTCAATAAGGGCAGCCAAGTAGCGATTGAAGGCAGGATACAGGTCAGAACTTATGACAATCAAGAAGGACAGAGACGCTGGGTCACTGAAGTAGTAGCGGAGGATGTCCGCTTTATGGGAAAACCAGGCGGGGGCAGAGGTGCAGCCGCAAACCCTGACTATGCCGACAGAGGCAGTAAAAAAGACTTCGAGGATGACAACTGGAACGATTTGGGACGGGAAGTTAACATGGATAACATCGATCTGGTTGATCAACGTGAGGATGAGGATATACCGTTCTAGTCAGAGGAGGCAGGTTAATTGAAAAAAGATCGACGCAAAAAAAGACGGCAGTGTAATTGGTGTGCCGATAAAATTGAAGTGGTTGACTACAAGGAAATTCCTAGACTTCGCCGCTATATTACAGAAAGAGGGAAGATATTACCCCGCAGGATAACAGGTAATTGCGCCCATCACCAAAGGCAACTGACCGTTGCCATAAAAAGGGCAAGGATCATGGCTCTTCTTCCCTATACCTCTGAATAAGCTAAGAAAAAAGGCCCTCACCGGAGGGCTTTTTCTATTAATAAGGAGATAGGGCTTTAATACTAACCTTATCCTTGTGCTTTTCCATCCCGGCCTGTGTCCCTGTAAAACGCTTTATGCGGGCACTATACCAAGGTAGCAGCGCAAAAGAACCATCCCCTTGCGCTTTGCAGGGAAAAAACTGCCCGATGGAGAAAAAGTATTGCAGGAGGTGTAATCGTTTGAAAGGGAGGATAAAGGAACTGGATATTGCCCAGAATTTAAAG
This sequence comes from uncultured Syntrophomonas sp., assembly GCA_964422685.1. Lineage (GTDB taxonomy): Bacteria > Bacillota > Syntrophomonadia > Syntrophomonadales > Syntrophomonadaceae > Syntrophomonas. The sequence continues at coordinate 5,154 of CAYRCG010000073.1, forward strand.
ACCATCGAATGGCTTAAGGCAGAACTCATAGATTCAGTAGCAATGTTATTCAAATCCCTTCTACAGAAAGGAAATGGCGCTATTCAGGATGCTGCCGGTACCATAATTATCATTACTTACCTGCTAGCCAAGCGAGTCGGCGTGGATTTTACCCTTTTAGATCAGGCTATTAGGGAAAAGCTCGGTAACAGCATAAAGGATTCGGAAGAAATAGCCGGTTGGTCGGATGACCTTTCCGAACTATATAAATACCTCGAGGGCAGGAAGAGGTGGTAGTTTGCAGGCATTTATCAGACTTGCCCTTATCAGCTCTTTGCTTCTATGTCTGACCGCTCTATTCCCTTCCCTGGCTTTTATTATTGCTATCAGTTGGGGAGCTCTGTTAATCCGGGGGAGTTTGACCCTTTCGTCACGGCAGATCGGTTTGATTTATTTGCTAAACTTCGCCCTTTTATATGGGGTTACAGGGGGGGCTAGCACCCTACTTTTTTATTTTGCATTTGCCGGATTACCGGTCATTCTTATCTGCTCGCTTATAAGTCGCGGGTACAGTTATTATTCCCTTCAAAAATGGGGAATAGCGGCAGCCATAGTAGGTGTTTCCCTATTTTTAGGGTTTCTTTATTGGAATAGCGGGCAAATCGGTGCCGGACAAGTAGAATCGCAGATAACTGAATATGTACAGGAATCGCTAAAAGCCTATGAAGACTCGGGCTTTATTAGTTTTTATGAATCGCAGGGCCTAAGCCGGGCTGATTTGGAGGCGAATTTCAAATCTATGACCGAGGGAATAGTCCGGCATTTACCGGCTTTATACTATGTTCAGGCTATTATGGCAGTATTTTTCATGCTTCTTCTGGCCTCATTATTGAGCCGAAAAAGCCCGGATGAGCGTCTAAAGAGGAAAGCCTATACGGAAGAAATGATGCCCTGGCAATTAGTATGGGTGTTAATCACAGGTTTGGCCTTATGGTTATGGGGGCGAGATGAAATGGGACCCCTATATAATGTCGGCTCAAATATAATGGTTGTGATAACACCTTTGGCAGTTTATTATGGACTAGCCGTACTTCTATTTGAATTTAAACGGCTCCTACCTTCCAGACGCAGGCTATTTGTCATATTGCTGATCATTTTATCCTTATTCTTCCCGCTTTCGGCCCTCATTTTTTTGAGTCTTATGGGGTTATTTGATTCCTTACTTGATTTTAGAAAAAAAGCTTTGGAAAGGAAGGATAAAAGATGAAGGTAATTTTATTACAGGAGGTAAAAAATCTGGGGGGAGCCGGGGAAATTAAAGAGGTAACAGACGGCTATGCCCGGAATTTTCTAATACCCCGGGGCTTGGCGGAAGAGGCAACCAAGGGCAGGGTTAAAGAAAACGAAGAAAAAAGATTGAAGGTGCAGCGTAGGAAAGATAGAGAGCTGGGAGAGGCAGAAAAGCTCAAAGATAAACTGCAGGGCAAGGCTATTCGCATTAAGGCCCGGGCAGGGGGTGCGGATCGCCTATTTGGGGCGGTTACTTCGCGGGAAATCGCTGATGTGCTGCAACAAGAACTAGGTCTTACCATTGATAAAAAGAAAATTGACCTCTCCCAACCCATAAAGCAATTGGGGGAATATAAGGTCAAAATAAAAATCTATCCCTCTATACAAACAGAAATAAAGGTGATAGTTGTCGCAGAATGATTCTAGGAGGACAAAGGTGAAAAAGCATCATGTCATAAACGAAGAAGCAGAAGAAGAAAAGGGGTGTGGCCAGGATAAGCAAAGTCAGGAAAGCTTACTATTCTGGAAGATCGAATCCTTATATAAAAACCTAGGGAAAATCTATGGAACTCAGGGGCTTATACTTCGGGCGAGTAAGCTGGATGCCATTGATTTAATGGGTTCGCAGGAATTAGAAGATAGAATAGTGGCCCTGAATAGAATTCTAAAGGAGGACCCGACCATTAACGAAGTGGAACTACCAGATGATCTAGATCGGGTCCTGGAGGACATAGAAGAGAAGCTAACAGAGCTTTTTGCCCGGAAAAGCATAGAGGAGCAGATTCAGCAACGTATCCAGGAAAAAATGGATAAGCGCTACAGTGAATATTTAAGGGACCTGAAGTTAGAAGTATTAAAAGAACAAAGTAGCAGTCCGGAGAATGCACAAACCCTTAGGAAATTAGGCCAGTTGGAGAAAATGGAGCGGAGCAAACTTAGCCGTTCCGCTCTGGAAATACTGCGGCCATCGTGCCGGGAGGATATAATAGGGCAAGAAAAAGCCCTAAGCTCCATAATAGCCAAATTAAATAACCCTTACCCGCAGCACATCCTGCTTTACGGTCCTCCGGGGGTGGGCAAAACCAGCTGCGCCCGTTTGGCCCTAGAGATGATAAAGGGCAGGGAAGGGAATCCTTTCAAGGAAGAAGCCCCCTTTATTGAAGTAGACGGGGCTACCCTGCGTTGGGACCCGCGCGAATCTACCAATCCCCTGCTAGGTTCGGTGCATGATCCCATATACCAGGGGGCAAAAAGGGAATTGGCAGAAGAAGGAATACCGGAACCTAAGCCGGGATTAGTTTCAGATGCCCACGGGGGTATTCTCTTTATTGATGAGTTAGGAGAAATGGCGTCCCTTTTACAGAACAAACTGTTGAAAGTTCTAGAAGATAAACGGGTGTTTTTCGAATCCTCCTATTATGACCCTCATAACGACAGGATCCCTCAGTACATAAAACAACTTTTCGAAAAAGGGGTACCGGCAGATTTCATATTGATAGGCGCCACTACTAAAAACAAAGAGGAAATCAATCCGGCCTTTAGATCGCGTTGTATGGAAGTATTCTTCGAGCCACTTGGGGCGGAACATATCAGAAAAATAATAATCAATTCGGCGGAAAAATTGAAAATAGAGGTAGAAACCGGCGTGGCGGATTTAATCGCTGAATATAGCTCAGACGGTCGGGGGGCTAATAAGCTGTTGGTCGATGCCTATGCTTTGGCGATAAACGAGGATAACAGAGAGAAGAACTCGCGGGAAGTCTGCCGCCGGCATATATACCAGGCTATTCGTAATAGCCGCATCACGCCCTATATACATAGCCGGGCTTCAGATAGTAGTGAAATCGGCAAGATATTCGGCGTAGGGGTCAGGGGTTACCAGGCCAGCCTGATAGAGCTAGAAGCCGTAGCCTTCCCTGCCGAGGAAGCAGGGCGAGGTACTATCCGTTTCAACGATAGTGCCGGTACCATGGCCAAAGATTCCCTTTTTAACGCAACCTCATTATTGAGAAAGGAAAGCGGGGAAAGCCTAAAGAATTACGATCTGCATATAAACATAATCGGTGGGGGTAATGTAGATGGACCCTCCGCCGGGGCAGCTATTTATCTGGCTATACTAAGTGCGATAAAAGGAATAGCCCTGCGCCAGGATTTAGCCATTACCGGCGAGGTATCTATACAGGGGCGCGTCAAAGCTGTGGGGGGGATCTGCGAAAAAATATATGGAGCTCGTCAAGCGGGAATAAAGAAAATGCTTCTCCCCCGCGAGAACCTAAAGGATATACCCGCAGGTGTAACGGGTTTAAAGATTATACCCATTAACTATATTAATGAAGCATATCCCCATGTTTTCGATCCGGGCTTAAGGGAAACCGCCGCCGAATTACCGGACAGGGTGATAAAGCGCAAGCTTATAAATCCTGGGCTTTAATATTAGCCCTATCTGTGCTAAATACAGCCGTTTGCAGGGAGTTGTCTTAAGTTGACACACCCCAAAGCTTCTGCTACTATTAGCTTGGCAATAAGCCAAAAAATAACGGGTATGAAGCAGGGGGCGGAGCGATGTCGGCCGTAGTCTTAGTGGGGGCCCAATGGGGCGATGAGGGCAAAGGGAAAATAACCGATTTCCTGGCGGAGAAAGCCAACTGCGTGATTAGGTTTCAGGGTGGAAGTAATGCCGGTCACACGGTAGAAGTGAGCCGGGAAAAATTCATGTTGCACTTGGTACCGTCAGGTATTCTCTATCCGGAAACCCTTTGCGTTATCGGGAACGGCGTAGTTGTAGATATGGGGAAACTCCTGGAGGAGATAGATGGATTACAAAAGAGGGGTATAGATACCGGCAATTTAAGGATTAGCCTCAGAAGCCCGGTAGTAATGCCCTATCATAAAAGGATAGATGAATTAGAAGATCGCCATACGCGCATAGGGACTACTAAAAGAGGAATAGGACCAACCTATGCTGATAAAATAAACCGTATAGGCTTTCGTATGGGTGATATTATCAGTGGCGGGGAATGTTTTCGGGAAAGATTCAAGGCGCAGATCGCGCACAAAAACCAGATTATAAGGGAAATCTATCAGGAAGAAGGCTTTAACTACCGGCAGATGCTAGAGGAACTTCTTGCTCAGGCGGATCAATTGAGGAAATACCTGGCTGATACGTCGTATCTAGTTTACACAGCCATAAAAGAGGGTAAAAAGGTGCTTTTTGAAGGGGCCCAAGGTACTTTACTAGACATTGACCATGGGACTTATCCCTATGTTACTTCTTCCCACCCCATTGCCGGGGGTGCCTGTGTCGGAACCGGAATAGGACCTACTAATATAAGCCGGGTTTTAGGGGTGGCCAAAGCCTATACCACCCGGGTAGGAGAAGGTCCTTTTCCTACAGAGTTAAATGATTTCCAGGGGGAAACCCTGCGGGATAAAGGTCAGGAATACGGTACTACCACTGGCAGACCCAGACGTTGCGGTTGGCTGGATACGGTCATTTTGCGCTATGCTGTAAGGATAAATGGCCTAACCGATTTCGCCATTACTAAGCTAGATGTCCTGGATAGCTTCCCCACTATAAAAATATGCGTGGCCTATCGCTATAAAGGCCAATTGCTTACAGAATTCCCGGATAACATAACAACCCTGGAAGATTGCGAGCCTGAATATATCGAAATGCCTGGCTGGCAGGAAGATATAACTGCAGTTTCCTCCTTTGAAAACTTGCCCGCCAATGCTCAGGCCTATGTAACTAAGATAGAGGAACTCACCGGGGTTAAGGCGGCTCTTATAGCTGTTGGCCCCAAAAGGGAGCAAACAATAGTAAACAATCCGCTTTTTGATTAATACGGAATAAGGGATAAAAGGCTATATTCATCATAATGGGCGCGTAACTCAGTGGGAGAGTGCTACCTTCACACGGTAGAAGTCGTGGGTTCGAAACCCTCCGCGCCC
>CAYRCG010000074.1:0-10355 GCA_964422685.1 uncultured Syntrophomonas sp.
CCTCACGCCTCACGCCTCACGCCTCACGCCTAGGGAAGATTGCCACGTCGCTGCGCTCCTCGCAATGACATAAACCCCTAAAAAATCTGTGCAAATAGGGCGAAGGCCCTGACCCTTTTCGTTTACCGTGGTGCACATAGTGCGTGAAAATTCCAAGGGCAGCGGGGAATCTTGTGCGACCACCCTTTATAATTCCTTTTCCAAGACTATCCTGGTGATAAAATTATCCCTGATTTGAAAGACGATATTGTCTTCCCCACCATAGACCAGATCATAATCACCGGCCTTTTTAGGCATAATAACTCGCGCGCAGTAAGGTCCATATTCCTCAGTTATCCGCTCAGGTGAATCACCAACCTTAATTCCCCGCGCGGTAGTGTAACCACTTTCGTCAATGTGCATTATAACCAGGATATTTTCATCCTCCGTAAAGGTAAAGAAAGAGTCCTTTTCCTTTGATTGATATATAGTGCTCATTCCTAGCATCTTGCCCCCCGGAAGAAGCTTTTGAATATCCTCCCAACTGGATTCTCCCACTTTTATCATGCCGTTGCCGGTGGAAACATAAAAATCTTCTGTGGCAAGGATTGTTTCCTCCTCGGCCCTAATAGTTTCAACAATTGGCCGACCGCTAATTAGGAACAGTCCAGCAACGACTGCTAAAGCAACAATAAGCGCTACCCATAATAACTCTTTTTTATGTTGATGCGGCAAAATTTCATCTCCTTCTTCCCCTGTTAAACGGCTTGGGCTTTAATATGCGCTTATTATACTATAAAAGCAAAATAAGTAGCATTAACAAATGCTGTAGCTTCCCATAACAAAAAAGGAGGGTTAACCCTCCAATTATTGGCTATGGTGCGGATGAAGGGACTTGAACCCCCATGAAGTTGCCCTCACACGGACCTGAACCGTGCGCGTCTGCCAATTCCGCCACATCCGCATTTATATTATTTCAGCAAATCAAATTATATTACATGCTATTCGTGCTTGTCAAGGGATTGTAAACACAGATCGAGGCTACATACTATTTAGCGTAATTGCCATACGATCAATCCCAAGCGAGAAGAAACATCTTGTTTTAAGCTGCCCTGATTAGACCAGTTATTTATGACTTCTTCTACTATTAACCTTGCCTTTTCACTCAGCAGACCCCTATCATCTAATATTTCATATATCTCCATCCTGAAGTCTTCGATTCGTTGGGTTATTTGGAATGGTGAGGAGAAAAGATTCATACTAGGGTTATGCCCTAGCGTATAAAGCATATTAAATGGGATTATTATGTCATTGAAGTGATTGATATACGGTTCTCCGGTCAATTGTTTAAAAACCCTGTTATATAGGGAGTATTCACGGGAACCGGACATTCCGCTCATATAACACCATCTCTTCGAACAAAACATCATCTTTTTTAAGGTTTCTAAATTGTTTACTCCCGGTGACATGGAGGCAAAAACCAGGTCGAATTTATTTTTCCATCCTGGTTTTTCTACATCATAATCCTCCCACATTGCCTCAATACATTCAACAGAACCTGCCAGGGGAGGAGGGAGGTTTTCCTGCAATATTTCCAGCATCCTAGAAGCGGGGTCCAAAGCCACTACATGGGCTCCGCGCTGAGCCAAAGGAATGGCAAAGGAACCGGGGCCTGAGCCTATATCCAGGACAGTCATTCCCGATTGGATAATTCCGAATTGCTCCAGGTAAGAGAATACCTCGCGAGTTCTTTTCTGACGGGAATCAGACTTAATAGTCGTAAGGGCAAATCCTTCCGCGCGTGTATTCCAATAATCTCCCGGGGGTTCTTTTTGTTTCTTATCGGAAGAATTTTTGTCTCTTATTTCCTGCCATTTTTTGTCCCAGAATTCCGGGGTAAAAATATCATCCATACTATCCCTCCCGTAACGATTATAGACTAAAACCTAGATTCCGGAATATAACTATTATTCTTCACCCATTATCTCTTTTCAATAATTGATATTGGACAAAGACTCTAGCAATCCCTTTTTAATAAGCTTTTTAATTCGGCTGCAGTAATGGTAAAATAGAATTTAATAATTCAAGGGGGGAAATATATGCAGAAATATTACTTGAATAAAGATGATTGTGTATTAATGATTATAGACCTACAGGAAAAACTGATGCGGGTTATGACTGAGCGGGAACAAGTATATAGGAACACAAATCTGCTCTCGGCAACAGCCTATGAATTTGATATCCCGGTAATACTAAGCGAACAATACCCCAAGGGTATCGGACCTACGGTAAAGGAAATCAAAGACAACTTAGGTGCATATCATTATTTGGAAAAAGTTGACTTCTCCCTTTGCAATCAGGAGGCCGGCGCAATTCTGGATGGATACGGCAGAAAAACTGTTATTGTAACCGGTAGCGAGACCCATGTATGTGTCTACCAAAGTGTGCGTGATTTGCTTAGGTTAGGCTATAATGTTCATCTAGTCAGTGATGCTGTTTGCTCGAGATTTAAAAACAATTATAAAAACTCTTTAGGACTAATGAAAGATATGGGGGCCGTAATTACCAATACCGAGACGGTGGTATTTGATCTATTACAAAAGGCGGGAACAGGTGTGTTCAAAAAGATTTCTCCTCTGATTAAATAGAATAACACTAGCCTAAGGGATGCTATTTTTCGGTGAATTATACCATGATATTATCTCAGGTTAACATGCAATATGAAAAATATATTTGACAGGCTGGTTTGGACACATTAAAATTAAACTTTGGGTAAAGATTTAGTTTAGGTCCTAAATAGATATGCGGCATCCGAAATGCCGCTAATTTTATGGATTTGCATTTGAAGGAGGAAATTGTTTCGGAATGTTGAAGGAGCTTAGAAATATAGGGATTATAGCCCATATAGATGCGGGCAAAACAACTACCACGGAAAGGATACTATATTACACCGGATTAACCCATAAGATGGGGGAAACCCACAACGGTGATAGTGTAATGGACTATTTGCCTTGGGAGAAGGAACGCGGAATTACCGTAGCCTCGGCAGCTACTCGTTGCTTTTGGAAGGGGTATACTATCAATATTATTGACACCCCGGGGCACGTGGATTTTACAGCCGAAGTGGAAAGAAGCCTGCGCATACTCGATGGCGCAGTAGTGATATTCTGCGGGAAGGGCGGGGTAGAACCCCAGTCGGAAACCGTGTGGCGGCAGGCAGATAAATACCATGTTCCCCGCATCGCCTATGTAAATAAAATGGATGCAATAGGGGCGGATTTCTTCCGGGTCATCGGGCAGATTAAACAGCGCTTAGGTGCTAATCCTTTGGTTATAAGTCTGCCGGTCTTTCAGGAAGAATGCTTTCAGGGTATTATCGATCTAATAAAAATGAAATATTACACATTTACCGGAAAACTAGGTAATGATATCGCTGAGGAGCCTATACCCGGGGAATATTCGCATGTTGCAGATGAATGGCGCTCAATTATGCTAGAAAAGTTAGCTGAAACGGACGAGGAATTACTAGAATTGTATTTTAACAACGAAGAGATTAATCGCGATTCCTTGTTGCGTGTAATAAGAAGTAATACTATATCAGGTAATATGGTTCCGGTGTGTTGCGGTAGTTCTTATCGTAATATAGGGGTACAATTGCTTCTTGATTCTATAGTTGATTATATGCCATCACCGCTAGATATACCCGGAAGTAAGGCAGTGGTAACAGAAACGGATGAGACCATCGAATTATTACCCAACCCGCAGGATAGTTTATCCGCATTGATCTTCAAGATTGTAAGCGACCGGCATGTAGGTCGTCTGGCCTTTGCCCGCATATATTCCGGTAAAATGCAGACAGGTATGTCGATTTTCAATAGTAGTAAAAATAAGCGGGAACGGGTAGGACGATTACTTAGGATGCACGCCGAACACCGGGAGGAAGTTAATGAAGCTATCGCTGGGGACATCGTAGCTATCGTGGGTCTCAAAGATGTCGGGACCGGTGATACGCTTTGCCTAGAAAGCTCCCCTCTTCTTTTGGAAAACATCGATTTCCCGCAGCCGGTAATACAAATTGCCATAGAGCCTAAAAACCAGGCGGGACTCGACAAAATATCTGAGGCTTTAAAGCGGATTTCGGCGGAGGATCCCACTTTCAAAATATCCTATAATAAAGAAACCGGGCAGATACTATTAGCCGGGATGGGGGAATTACATTTAGAAATAGTGGCGGAGCGCCTGACCCGGGAATTCAAATTAGACTTTAATACCGGTCAACCTCAGGTCGCATATCGGGAAACCATAGCTAAAGCGGCAGAACAAGTTACCCGTTATGTCAAACAAACCGGGGGCAAAGGCCAATTTGCCCATGTTGTTTTAAGACTAGAGCCGGGTGAGGACTTTGAGTTTATAAACCGTATAAGCCAAGGCAATATACCCAGGGAATATATTCCGGCCGTTGAATCCGGCATTAAACAAGCGTTGGAAGATGGGGTGCTCAAAGGTTATCCTGTAGTCAACGTTAAAGCCACGCTATTGGATGGCTCCTTTCATGAGGTCGATTCCTCGGAGATGGCTTTTAGAACAGCGGCCTTCCTAGCTACCAGGGAATGCTTGAAAAAGGCCCAACCTCGCCTACTAGAACCGGTGATGCGGCTAGAAATCATATCACCGGAAGAATACACCGGTAATATTATCAATAATATTACCAACCGAAGGGGTAAACTGGAATCTTTGGAGACAGAAAACCATACCCAGGTTATTAGGGGCTGCGTGCCCCTGGCGGAACTTTTTGGCTACTCCACTGTCTTGCGTTCGTTAACCCAGGGCAGGGCCGGTTTCTCTATGGAGTTTTCCCATTACGAAGAAAGGCATCAGGCCTCATAAATACTACCCAGCCGCAGAATTAGAATAAAAAGGTGCGATAAACTTTAAGAAGTAGTTTGTTCGCACCTTTTATTCTATGAGTAGCGATTAATTGCCGTCTGCCTTTGGAAGGGACGGGATTCTATCATTTTTCCCATCGGGATGGGTATCTGTTGTCAACTTGCCCTCTTGCCAATCTATTACCGAAGCGACAGTCGCTAATTCTTCCGGTGGTAGGTTTCCGCTAATAGTGACTAAATACTCTTTTTTATTAATAAGCAAGGTTTCCTTTATCGAATTCTGCATCCCCATGGATAATGGCAAAGGGCCAACCGCGGTACTAATGGAGCTATCCACCGGCTGCCGGGTACCGGTGTTAGCGCTATCGGTTAGGGGTGGTATTGCTGTATCCTCTGAGGAGTTGCCTGCCTGTTCCTGAACAAACATTTTACTGCTTTTCGCCCCGGTTTCCATTGTTTCTTGGTAGTGCGATTTAGAAAGCAAGGAATCCTTATCCTTTTCTCGTTCTGGTTGGGGGGCTATCGTAATTTTAAGTTCAAGGCCACTATCTATTTTTTCGTAAGAAAAAGAATATTCTTCGGCACCCTGATTTGCCCCGATCAACCGGTAGGAGTCAGGTAAACTGCAAGGAAGCAGCAAATTCGTTTCTTCACCGTTGACACCAGATAATTTTCCGCGGTTTGCCTCCTGCACAACCCAGTTATTGTTATCCGCCAGGCCTTTTCGGGTACTAGGGGGTAGATTAGCTGAATGATTCGATAACCCCTGATTAACTTGGTAGCTGGAAATGTCTGGTTGGGGTTCAATGCTTATCGTTCCGGCAACTACTTCCTCAGCCATCTTTTTATCGCTATCTGCTTTTAATAATTTATTTTCAGCTATCATGATATTGGAATTACTAGATTCTGCCTTATTGTTTTGACTGAACATAGGCTGATTTATAACGACCTGGTTAGGGGAGGGGCTAGTGTTAGTCTTATCTGCAATATTCACCCATTCCGAACCTAGTAAATAATAAACACCTATGAATACCAGTACGAACATGGCGACCATGGCTAATCTAGCTTGTGTTATACCCCAATCAAATTGCTTTTCTTCCAAGGTGGCCAAGGCATATTCACTGCTGTCACCCTGTGGGGGGGTTGAACTGTAACGATTATCGATTAGCAACATTAGTTCGCTGGTAAAGGACCCAGAAAGCCGGGGGATATCGGCCGCTTCGCGGATAATCTCATTTTCCAAAACTAATAAATCCAACTTACCGCGGCAGGAAGGACAATTTTCTATGTGTTCCTTAAGGGCCAACCGCTCCTGGGGATTAAGCTCATTATTACAGTAAGAAAAGATTATCTTATCTACACTACGGCAATTCACTAAACCATCCCCCTTTCCTTGCGATTACGCAGTATCCTTTTCCTTAAGGCCATGCGGGCACGGTGGACTTTAACCTCAATATTATCTTTAGTAACATCCAGAATATCAGCTATTTCCTGGTTGTTGAATTCCATTTGATAACGTAAGGCTATTACCGTTCGGTAGCTCTCTGGCAATTGCATAATGGCGGTGCCTATTTCTTCCCGGAGTTCGTTCCTCTCTAACATTAGATAGGGGTCACCGGCATCGAATTTATTTCGGTGATTTATAGCCACAGATACAAAAGATTCATCGAAATTAAGATTGACGATGCCCTTTCTTTTGCGCAGGGCGCTTATACTGGCATTTACCGCGATACGATGCAGCCAGGGCGAGAATCTTTTCTGATTATCGAACTGATAGAGTTTTTCAAAAAGAGTTAGGAATACTTCCTGGCTAATATCTTCGGCATCTTGATATTGTCCAACTATACGATAAACAATAGCAAACACCGAACCCTTATAACGATTAACTAGTTCTTCAAATGCAGCTATATTTCCTAGCAATGCTTGTTCAGCTAACTGTTCGTCACTTGTCAAATAATCCAGCTCCCCAGCTACCTATTATTCTATACGAATATATATCCGATAGCTTTCATTATAATTAAGCAGTTTACTAAAGATTTAAGAACCAAAGAAGCGCTCCATCCGCTCCATCCATAAGCTGACCCCTTCGTATTACGGGAATAAGTATGCATAAATAATATATCACATAGCCCTATCATTCCCAACTGATTTGTCTCTGTAGTCCGCCGAAAAAATAATATTTGTGAGCATATGTGCAAAAATTCTTGCTTGAAAGTCGTTATTGAGGTATATAATAAGAGGAAATGATAAAGTAGTGAAAGGAGCCAAATCATGTCTGAACAATGTAAAACCTGTCCTTCCAGCGGTGGTTGCAATATTGATCCGGCTGATTGCGGGGTAGAGGTAGATAAAACGCTTTTAGGGGCGCTGAATTCTATCCGCAATGTAATCGTGGTTATGAGTGGTAAAGGTGGTGTCGGAAAATCCTCAGTAACTGCTCTTATCGCTTCTGGTCTAGCCAAAGAGGGCTATGCGGTAGGAGTATTAGATGCTGATATAACCGGTCCTAGCCAACCCAAAGCCTTTGGACTTCAGAAACCGCAAATTACAGCTAGTGAATACGGCATGACCCCTCCACTTACTAGATTGGGGATAAAACTAATATCAATCAACTTTTTCCTTCCCCATGAAGATGATCCGGTAATCTGGCGTGGTCCACTTTTGGCGGGTGCGGTAAACCAATTTTGGGGCGAAGTGGATTGGAGAGAATTGGATTACCTTATAGTCGATTTACCTCCAGGAACCGGGGATGTTCCACTAACAGTTATTCAATCCCTTCCTGTAAACGGAATAGTAATCGTATCTTCACCGCAAGAACTGGCTTTTATGGTAGTAAAGAAAACAATAAACATGGCCAAGAAACTTAATGTCCCTATATTGGGCATAATTGAGAATATGAGCTATGCCATTTGTCCACATTGCGGAGAAAAACTAGAGTTATTCGGTGCCAGCCAGGGGGAAAAAGTAGCCGATGATAGTGGCTTGGATTTCTTAGGTTCATTGCCTTGGGATACCAGCCTGAATATTATGGTGGATGAAGGAAAGGTCGAGGAATACAGAGCAAAAGAGATTAATACGATAATTGATAAGATATTGGAAAAACTACCTTAAATTTTGCAGGCATTTCTACCTAAAGAGTCGTCGCTTTTATTAAACTAATTCCGTCTGCCTTTTTATAAATGGTTGCAGTTCCGGCAGATGATGGATAATCGACGAAAGAACTGGTGTCCCAATAAATGTTTACCGTAAATATATATAGTATTTATTAAGGAAGGCCCCTTTTCTATGAAGATATACTCCTGGAATGTTAATGGCATTAGGGCGGTCCAAAAGATGGGTTTTATATCATGGTTAAAGGAAGAAAAACCGGATATCCTCTGCTTGCAAGAAATCAAGGCCCAACCCGGACAACTTGAAGAGTCTCTTATTAATATTAAAGGTTACAGCAGTTGCTGGAATCCGGGGGTCAGAAAAGGTTATAGCGGGGTAGCCGGCTATTTTCGTCAAGAGCCATTGCGGGTGTTGAAAAAATTGGGGGTTGACGAATTCGACCGCGAGGGCAGGATATTAATCAGTATGCATGAGGGAGATCTACTTTTGCTTAATGTATATTTCCCTAATGGGCAGATGGGGGAAGAACGGTTAGCATATAAAATGCGGTTCTATGAGTATTTGATAGCTTTTTGCGAAGAACAAAGAAAGCATTACCCCCGTCTGCTAATTTGCGGTGATTTTAATACTGCCCATCGGGAAATTGATTTGAAAAACCCCAAGGCTAATGAGAAACGCTCCGGCTTTTTACCGATAGAAAGGCATATGCTAGATAAGTTTTTATCCCATGGTTATGTAGATGTCTATCGTTATCTATACCCGGAAAAAATACAGTATTCTTGGTGGAGTTACCGTAGCAGAGCCCGGGAAAGAAACACGGGCTGGAGGATTGATTATTTTTACGCTTCTGAAGAATTGCTGGACGATATAATCGATTGCGAAATCCTCGATAATATCTCCGGTTCCGACCATTGCCCCATTGCCTTACACTTAAAATAAGGCAGGTTTTAATAGATTTTTTAATATAGGGGTTAAATAATCTTTCTTTATTGTATATAATTATAAAGAAATCCACTTAAAACTTGGCCTAGGTGCTAATCAATGCTATTCAAAATTATTTCCCCATGTCTGGGTTAGTTGGAGGAATGATTTTATGGTAACAAAACTATTTATGGAATTAAAAAACCTTTTTGCTGATTTAGCCTCAACCCTAATTCTGGGCAAAAACAAAGATGCGGCCAATCTGGCGCTGGTTTTATCGGAGAAAAGCAAAGCCCTGGCAGAAGAATTAGGGAAGTAGGCCAGGATTATCTATCCCATATAAATAGGGGAAGGCAGGAATGGATAAAACACTGTGCGGACAGTGTTTTTTTGCTGATTCCTCAGTTCGGCAGAGATGATATCAGGGCAGATTACCCGAAAAAAGAAATGGGGATACTAAACATATATCCAATAGGGGGGAACTATTAGAAATGAAACTGTTATATGATGGTAAGACCAAGGCGGTTTATGAACTAGATCAGGACAAGTGTATATTAGAGTTCAAGGATGATGTCACCGGAGAGGAAGGGCGTATTGACCCCGGCTCAAATTATGTGTGGGGAAAGCTCGAGGGGAAGGGAAAATCCTCCCTTAAAATGTCGCAGCATTATTTTAGACTTCTGCAGGAACTGGCTGTTCCTTCCCATTATATTAATTCCGATCTAAGCAAAAACCGTATGACTGTATGGAAGGCCCAAGCCTTTGGACAGGGCCTGGAGGTAGTATGCCGTTTCAAGGCCTATGGAAGTTTCTTGCGCCGCTATGCTCTTTATGCTCGGGAATTTCAACCCCTGAATACATTGGTGGAAATAACCTTGAAAGATGACGAACGCGGGGACCCTCTGATAAATGATGAAAGTCTGATACAGCTTAACTTGATTACTGCTGCGGAATTGGAGAACGTAAAAACACTAGCTCGCAAGGTAGCATTAATAATAAAGGATGATTTATCCTTGAAAGGCTTGGAATTAGTGGATATAAAATTCGAGTTTGGCCGGGTGGGGCGTAAAATAGTAATCATAGATGATATTTCCGGAGATAATATGCGGGTTTTCAAGGATGGGGTACAGATAGCTCCCCGGGAGTTGGCCGAAATAGTAGCGGGATAAAGCTAATATCTCTTGGGGTAGTCGGGGACATTTCCTCTAGGGCGAAACCTTTAGCCGGCACTACGGAAGGCAGGTAATGTGGGAATAACCGTAGCAGACCGTATTTATCCGTGTAGTGCGGACAACAGCTAGGTTAACGCCATCCCTAAAGAAAAAGTCTGCCTATCCCTTGATTTATTCCCTAGCTGGAATTATAATATCAACTGTAGCAATTATTTGGGCCATTAGCTCAACCAGGTAGAGCAGCTGACTCTTAATCAGAAGGTTACAGGTTCGATTCCTGTATGGC
>CAYRCG010000075.1:0-10277 GCA_964422685.1 uncultured Syntrophomonas sp.
TGTCATTGCGAGGAGCAAAGCGACGTGGCAATCTTCCCCTAGGGTAATATGCTTTGCGGGGGGAAGATTCCTCGCAAGCTCGGAATGACGCGGGGCGGCGCGATAGGAATATACCAGCGAGCGATTGGCGCGGTACCCCTTGAGCACGAGGCAAGCTGCCGGTGTTGCCCATGCGCAGCGTCCGTCTTCGCGGACACTGGATGCTCCCTTCGGTCGCTATTAAGGAAGCGGCGAGCAGTATATTCTATTAAGCCGCCATACCCGCATAAGCTATTTTCATACTAACTCCCATGACCCGGGGTCACAAACAACGATGAAAAGGGAGTTTGAGGGCTCTTGAACGGTAAGAAATAGTGGGTAATTACCAATACGCCTCACCCCTCACCCCTCACGCCTCACCATTTCATACTAATACTATATTATGGGGGATGAGCGATTGTCTACGGAAAACATACTAGAAACTTTAAGGGAAACCAGTAAGAGAATTAGCGACCTAAAGAGCTTCAATATCCCCGTAATATTGAAGACAATCGCAGAATATGAAGAATCCGGGGTTGAAGAATACTTTATTGAGCAGCAAAGAATACAATTGCAAAAAGTATATAATAGAATTAGTGAGTTAGAAGCCAAAGCCGAGCGCTTGTTAGGGCGCCTGTAACCAAGAAGCGGTATCGGCTCGAATTAGAACGGGACGCTTTCCGAAAATAGATACCACTACGGCAATCCCAAACGCGGCATCCCCTAGCCGCATATCGTATTCCACATTTAATAGCTGACTAGGATATGATTCTACTGCAAAGAATCACTTTCCGAGATAAACATCATATTTAGAATAACGACCGATCGATCCTTGAATACAATATATTATAGCTGCCCACCTTGGGTTTAAGGGTTTTTGCAGTGTAATCAAGACTTGAAGCGTAGGTCATGGAGGAACTTATGCATTGAATAAAACCGGGACATAATTGTTGACATATGCCCATAACTTACTCTACAATAATAAGTGACATATGTCATAAACAAAAAATGGGGTGAAGCTTATGCCGAGAAAAGATGGAACTGGACCGCCTAGCTCGGGAGGTGGCAAATTTGCCCGCAGATCCGGAACCGGTGCCGGTCCCGGCAGAGGTAGAATGGGAGGTCCTGCTGGAGGAGGTCCGGGGGGGTTCTGTAAATGCCCGAATTGCGGTACCAGATCGCAGCATCAGGCCGGGCAACCTTGTTATGAAGTGAAGTGTCCCCAGTGCGGGACTGCTATGGTAAGAGGTTAATCGATGAGACGGCAGAAAGGAGAAGATGATTATGCCAGCAAGAGATAAAACCGGTCCGCTAGGTGCCGGAGCAATGACAGGAAGAAGACTTGGAGCTTGCACGGGAGTCAACGCACCTATTTATGGTGGGTGGCAAGGTCGTGGTTGTGGACGGGGCTTTGGAGGATTTGGCAGAGGCGTGAGAGCAGCAGGTATGGGTCGAGGTCAAGGATTTGGGCAAGGTTTCGGCCGGGGCCGGGGCCAAGGATATGGGCAAGGTTATGCCATGGGAGCGAATATAGATTATAATTACGACCAGGCATCATCTAAGGAGGCCTTACAGGCGCAAAAAAAGGAATTGCAGATGGCTCTCGATGCTATCGACAAACAACTGGATAGCCTATAAAATTAAAGTCAAAAGCAGCAGGGAGCTATCCTGCTGCTTTCTTGCGGAACGAGGTGGGATTATCTATGGCCAGACCGAAAAAAAGAAGAAGAGTATGTCGCCTGCCGGAAAACAGCCGCTTCGGACCGCTGGATTCACCGGCTAATTCCGGGGGTTTTGTCAGTATGACAATTGATGAATACGAAACGATAAGGCTGATAGACTTAGAAGGGTTTACCCAGGAAGAATGTGCCCGACAGATGAATATAGCCCGGACAACCGTACAGGGTATTTACAATATAGCGAGAAACAAGGTAGCGGAATCCCTAGTGTATGGCAAAGCTCTAAAAATAGAGGGGGGTAATTATCAGTTATGTGACGGTGTAGGGGAGTTTTGCCCTGTCGAGAGTTGCCACCGGCACAGGCATCGGCATGGACGAACCAAATAAAACAAGGGGCTTAAAAGCCCCTATTTTACTTATGGTGCGGATGAGAGGACTCGAACCTCCACGGTGTTACCCGCCAGATCCTAAGTCTGGTGCGTCTGCCAATTCCGCCACATCCGCATTTTTGGCACATGAATTATTATACCCTCCCGTTACAATTATTTCAACTGCCATTAAAGAATATTGTGAATATGAAAATAGCCGTTTTAGTTATTGCTATGAATAATGGATTAAGATTGCCGCATCGCTCCGCCCTTCGCAATGGGGGAGAAGCAGCGTCGCTTGTAGCCGCCGGGGGGTTATAGGGTTGGCTAGACATTAGGATAATCCACCCGCTTGATCTCCGGTTCCGCTTGGTATGGGGCTAGCTTTGTGAAAAACATCGCAAACAAAGAACCGTCCCCTTGTTTGGAAGAACCGTCCCCTTGTTTGGCAAAATTAATTAACCTCTGACAAAGCGGTGCAATTTCGCTATGATAGAGGGTAAGAAATATTTTAGCAACGCGGGAGGCAGGAGATGGGGAAAAGAATAGTAGTAGGGGTATTGTTTTTGCTTATGCTGATTCTGCCGGGGTGTGGCTCAAGCCAGGGTGCGGGACCGGTGGATAGCAACCCGACAGTGACAGTAATAGAAGCTAAAAGTGAAAAGCTGAATGTCACGAAGAATTATGATGCTGCCCTGGAGATGGGTGAAGAACAATATATATGCACCCAAGTGGCAGGGTATATACGGGAATTTTATCGCCAGGAGGGGGAAGAAGTACAGGCGGGCGATAAAATAGCCCTGCTAGAAAACCAGAATGTATCCTCGGCGCAGGCGAGCCAGGAGCAGGAATGGCAGATAGCCCAGATTCAATACGAGAAGGTACTAGCCCGGGCTGCGGAAATGGAGAGAGAATTGGAACGCAAACGTATTCTTTGTCAGGCAGGGGCTATATCCCAAGTTGATTTAGATAAAAGCGAACTAGAAGGGCAGTTAATAGCGCGTGAGCAGGAACAGGCTGAAAAACAGCTTAAGCTGGCATCAATACGCCGTGAAGAGAGCAGTAGAAATGCTGCTAATTGCGCAGTAGCCGCCAGTGATAACCTATGGCTGGCGGAGAAGTTGGTAAAAACCGGACAATATGTGAACGCTGGACAAGCTATCTTTCGGGCGGGTAAGCGTGACCAGTTGCTTATGAACATCATGATCCCGGCTGCTGAAACCGGAGAGTGGCAGGTAGGGGATAAGCTTACGGCGTTATATAAGGAGGAGAGCAGGGAGGCCATCATAATAAGCATTGGCAAAGTGGCCAAGATAGGGAGCGACAGGGTGGCGGTCACAGCCCGGGTGGATAATCCCGGATTGGATTGGCTTCCCGGCAGCATGGCCCGGCTTAGCTATACTATTGATAGGGGAGAACAGATCATGGTACCGGCGGAAGCCATAGCCCAGGGGGAGAAACCCTATGTTTATATAGTGAAAGATAAACAGGTAGAGCAGCATACTGTTGAACTGGGCAGCATTGAGGCTTCGCGGATATGTGTTTACGGCATAGAACCGGGAAGCTTGGTAGTTACCAGTGGCATACACCGTTTGCGGGATGGGGTAAGCGTGAACATAAAGGAAGGACAATAATATGCTGCAACAAGTTCTGAAACGACGCCTGGTGGTGGGCCTCACCGTACTACTTATTCTTTTAAGCGGTATTATAACCTTTTATCAGCTCCCCCGCCGGGAAATACCCCTTATCGAACATCCCATGGCATTAATCACTACCGTTTATCCGGGGGCGACCGCCCAGCAGGTTGAACAATATGTTACCGGGCGAATCGAAGCCGAGCTTTCCGGGGTTAGCGGTATAAAAGAAAGCAGTTCCCGTTCCCTGTCCGGTCTATCACAGGTTACCATAAAAGCCGAATCCGAAAAGGATAATAGCAAGGTATGGAATCAGGTGCAGCAAAAGCTGAAACTGGCCCAAGCTGAATTTCCCGAAGGGGTGCAGGAACCCCTTATGGAGACTGATTTGCAGTTGCAGGGGGTATCCATTTACCAGATAGTAGCGGAAGAAGTGGGCGATTTATATGCTTTGGACAAATTACTAGATAAATGGGAAATGGTTTTCAATAAATTGCCGGGGCTTGCTCAGGTGCAGATACAGGGCTTACCGGAGCGGGAAATAGTTTTGGAGGTAGACCCAGCCAGGATGCTGGCGGCAGGCCTCAGCCCCAACCGGATAATAGCCGCCCTGCAAAAGGAAATCAGGCCTTCCCCGCCGGGCAAGTGGAATTTAGATGACACTATTTATCAACTGCGAGTAGAGCAGTCCGTAGACTTTAGCGAATTGCTAGATTTGCCGCTAACCGGCACATCAGCTAAGCTGCGCCTGGGCGATATAGCTGAAATCAAAGAAATATACCCGGCCGAGAGGGAAATGGTTACCTACCAGGGCAAACCGTCTATTTCCTTAAGCTTCTTTGCCGGTTCAGGGATAGATTTGGTGAAAGTTGACCGGGAGGTAGCCCGAGCCATCACCCAAATGAAGCAAGATTTGCCCGAAACCCTGCGGATTGAACAGGTATATACCCAGGCGGTGGCTATAAGCGAAATGTTTCATAGCCTGGGTTTTGCTTTTTTATTAGCTATGCTTTTCGTGGTCTTAATATCATCCGCCGGTTTAAATCGTTATGCTTCTATGGGAGTTGTAATAACTATCCCTCTGGCGCTTTGCGGGGGCATGTTGGTCCTGCCCCTGGTTAATGTGGACCTGAACCAGATTTCCCTTATCGCCTTTATTGTCGTCTTAGGCATATTAGTTGACGACAGTATTGTGGTGAATGAAAATATAAGCCGTTATCGAGCCCAGCAAAATGACATAGCTGCTTCTGTTCTGGAAGGCACCCGCGAAGTCGCCACCTCTGTAATCGTTTCCACCCTCATAATTGTATTTGCTTTCTCCCCTTTGCTTTTCTTGTCCGGCGGAGCCGGAGACTTCATCCGACCTTTGCCGGCGGTCATTATTTCCACCATAACTGCCTCTACCTTGGCGGCCCTTTTCTTTACTCCCGTCTATCGCCATTGGCTGGGGGAAAGGATGCCGGAGGGGAAAAGCGAAGCACGCAACGGCTGGTTGGATCGACAACTAACGCAATTACAAGCCCATTATGCGGACAAGATTCTGCCCTTTGTTTTGCATAAACCTCGGCTTTATGCGACTCTATGCCTCCTGATAAGCCTACTGGCTTTTGCCTGCATACCCTTGATGCCTAAGGAATTTTTTCCGGATGTGGAGAGGGAGGAGATATTTATTGAAATAGAATTGCCCCTATCTAATTCAGTTGAAGCCACACGGGAAAAAGTAGGCGAAATAGAAAGCTATATTCTCCGAGAAGCCGGAATCAGAGAAGTAAATTCTTTCTATGCTACTTCCATGCCGCGGATATTCGGCATGAGCAGCGCCACCGCCGTGGGGCAAAACTGTGCCAATATGCTGGTTTTTGTTGATAGTAAGGAGGTTAAAGCTCGCTATATGAAAGACCGGCTCAACCGGAAATTAAACCAGGCTTTTCCCTTAGCCAGTTTTAGCTTTGCCGTAGTGGAATCGGGACCGCCTATCGGCGCGCCTTTAGCTTTACGCCTTACCGGCGATTCTTTGCAGGAGCTGCAGGCTATAAGTGATGAAATGCGGCAGCTACTCCTGGAGCAAGACGGAGTTCTCAACGTCAATGATGACTTCGGTTTACCTAGCCCCTCATTGATTTTTGTTCCTGATGAGCCTTCCCTGCGATTGCATAATGCCAGCCAACAACAGTTAGGCGAGGCTCTGCGCCTCTACGGTGAGGGCATGAAAATTGGCCAATTCGACAATGGCAGCCGATTGGCGGACCTGCGCATGCGCTATAAAGACAGGGTAAAGGGAATAAACCAGGATTTATCTCGCTTAGTCCTGTTTAACGAAGGAGGCGAAGCCCTGCCTTTTGATAGTGTAGCTCAACCACAGACCAGGTTGGAATCAGCCCACATCACCCACCTTAATAGCCAGCGCAGTAATACTATCCGGGCCTATTTGGATGCCTCCACCCCGGCGGAAAAACTCCTTAGCGGGGTTGAGAACGGTCTGGATGAAGCGCTGCAAAGCTACCCCGGCATTCAATTAGAATACAAGGGAGAATCCGCCGCGAGAGCCGAAGTGTTCCTGGAAATCGGTAAGATATTCCTGGTGGTTCTTTTCCTATTATTATTGGTTATTATAATCCAGTTTAATTCTTTAACCTTGCCTCTGATTATTTTAGCCACCGTCTTTCTAAGCAGCTCCGGCGCCCTTTACAGCCTGTTCGTTACTCGTACACCTCTGGGCTTTATGGCCCTGATGGGGATAGTAAGCCTGGCCGGAGTGGTGGTAAGGAACGGGGTTATCCTAATAGAGTTTATGGAGCAAAAGACAAAGGGTGGAATGACTTTGGAAGAAGCGGTATTGCAGGCGGGCTTCCAGCGTTTGCGGCCGATACTGCTCACTGTAGGAACCTCCTTTTTCGGCTTAATGCCTTTGGCTTTAGGCAAGAATCTGCTTTTTAAACCTTTGGCTATATGTATCGCAGGCGGTCTGCTATATTCCACCTTGCTTACTTTGGTCCTGATACCTTGCCTTTATTATCTATATAGGAGGAATAAAGGAGATGAAGGAGGAGGGATAGTCGGGGCCCCAAGTCAAGGGTAAATATTAATAGTCAAAGCTCCGGGAGCTAAGCCTGGGATAACATGCTTAATTCTAGTGATTTAGAAATCAATAGTTTTAATTCATTTCCCTGAATCTACGATAACAATAACAGTGGTGAAGTTTTGCCCGGGGTATGGTTATTCAATTCCCCGGGGATCCCAGACAAAGAATGTTAAAGGAGCATATAAGAATGAAAACCGAAGGGCGTATGAATTTAATAATTGCCTTGGCAATGGTATTATTCTTCACGCTAAGCTTTCCTCCCGCTGGCGAAGCCGCCAGTAAGCTGGAGCGCTTTTCCGCGCTTGAGGAAGCAGATAAGCCATGTCAATTAATATGGAAGCTATCCGGCTTGGGTAAACTATCTGCGGATATTATCTCGGCCCCTAATGGCAGATTGTTGGTTAATTCCAACAATAAGCTGAGCTGTTATAATAATGAAGGGGGGCTGGAATGGGAGATATCCAACCCCGGTAAGGGTGCAATTGGGACCCCGGTTTTGACTGATACCGGGAGCATTTATTTTGCCGCTGGTTCGCTGCTGCAGGAGGGCAAACTGAATGGAGCCTTGGGTTGGAGTGTTTCTGTTTATGCCGAGGGGAAGGGGCAGAAAACGGCCTATCTGGCGCGCGGACCGGGCAATATATTGTACTTGCCTTTGCCTGATGCCCTTTATGCGGTTGATACCTTGGGGCACTATGTCTGGATGCTTTCTCCCTGGGAATCGGTTGACGGGAAAACCAGCAAACTGATTAACCCCAGAACAATCATCGCCTGTACCGCTGATAAAGAGGCTTTTTATGTTATTTTTGGTGAAAAGTCCGGTAATTATAGATTGGCAGCGATAAATGCCCGGGGGGAATACCTGTGGAAATACTGGTTAGGGGATATTAGTTTTGCCTCTCTTTTAACGGATGGTGAGGGGACACTTTACGCTGTGGCGAATTTTAAAAAATCAGCCAAGGGAGGTTCTGGCAGTTCCAAGGCAAAGTTAAACCAGGCTAAAGTGTATTGCTTCCGGAACGATTGCGGGAATACCCCCATTTGGAGCAGTTCTTTTTCTATTAGCGATCAGATCGCGTCGGTAACCCTGGATGATAATAACTTGTATTTTACCGGCAGCAATAAGTTATATGTCCTCGATAAGGTAAAAGGAAAAACACTTTGGGATACGCCGTTAGCTAAGCTGGTATCCCCCCCGGCGGTTAGTCCTAGCGGCTATATCTATGGCGGCAGCAGTGAAGGTTATATTTATGCTTTAAAGCCGTCGGGTCGTTTGGCCTGGTACCGTGAATTGGACGGGGCGGTGGAAAGGGCACCTTTGCTGGGGACGGATGGCTATATATATGTTCATACTGCTAAAGGGAGCCTTTATAAAGCCAAGGATAATTTTAGGGAGAGTTAATAAGTCGTAAGCTGTGAGGGGTAATGCTCCTCGCAATGACGGGGTGATCGCTGCGCTCCCTCGCAATTTCCAAACGCGGTGCATTCTGGGCTTTAGCGAGGAATCTTTACCCGCAGTTTTCATTGATGCTTGCTGCTACCAGATTATGTGTGATGGTATAAAGTGGAACACAATAAAAAAGGGGTAAATATGATTATTTTTAGACGCAAAACAAAATGGCGATTAAGCATAGTAGCAAGCTGGCTATTTCTCTTTATACTTTGGCTGCCGACAGCTTCGGTTCTAGCTTTCTCCGATTTGGAGGGACATTGGTCCAAGGCGGCAGTCAGCCGGGCGGCAACCTTGGATTTTATCAAGGGTTACCCTGATAATACCTTTTGGCCGGAAAAGGATATAAGCCAGTTAGAAAGCCTGGTTTTGTTTATGGGAGCCATGGATTTGGGCAACGAGAAAACATCTGCTAAAAAAGTCAAAATAGAAGCTCCCCGGCCACTTAATATCCCGGAGGTTCCCTGGGGGCAAAGTTATATGGATGCAGCAGTAGAAAGAGGCCTTTTAGATGATAAATGGCGCTCCGGTTTCCGGGCTGATCAACCGGCTAGCCGGGGTCAGGTGGTTTCTTTGCTTTGTCATCTTTTGCAATTACCGATTTCTGATTCTTCTTCTGTCGGACATGATACCTTCTCCGATCTAGGCGCTACTTCTTCCGAATATAAATCATATATTACGGCTCTAACCCGGGCAGGGATTATGCGAGGTTATGGAGATGGCACCTTCCGGCCGGAAGGCAGCCTGAAACGCAGTGAGGCGGCGGTCCTTTTAAGCAGCTTAATGGAACAGAAATGGGTCAAGGCTGACACCTCGCGGATAATGGAAGGATGGGTAGAAAAGATCATAATAGATAAAAACCAAAAGGAAGTTGAGTTGCGTTCTTTATCCGGGGTGAAGAAAGTAAAGGTTGACCAAGATTTGCAATGTTTTACAACAGCGGGGGAATGTTCGTTATCTGATATTCGCAATTACCGGGTAGAGGTATTATTGAACCAGAAAAAGCAGGCCGCTTGCATCTTTGTGCTGGAAAAGAAGAAATTTATTGCTATGGAGGACAAGATAACCGGAACAGTCAAATCTATTCTAATGGGTAATGATAACCTTTTGGTAATCAGCGATTTGAATTGTGAGGAGAGAAGACTAGCATTGTCTTGGGGGGCCTTACTTGATAGCGAAGGAAAGGCCAAGGCTAAGGATTTTACTGTTTTAAAGCCCGGTACTTTCATCACGGCTGAATTGGCTGAAGGACAGGTGCAGAAGGTCACGATTTTAGATACGAAAACAATTTCCGGCACTATTCAAGATTTAAGCGGGCGCAGACTAAGCTTGGCGAATAAGGGCTCCGGCGGTAAGATCGGTAAACCGGAGTGGTTTAATTATTGGGATCGGGCCCGGATGGTGGATAAAGATGGCCGGGCTATTGGGGGGGTTTTGAGAGGGGATTCTATTAAGGTTACTTATCTTGACCCTATACCCGGGGAAATAGATGATGAAATACCATTAGAGATAACGCTTACCTCCCGGCCCAAAGTGAAAATAGTAAAGGCCGAGGTGGAAAAACTCAGCACTACGGAATATTATAATAAGCTGACCGTAAAGAAGAACAAAGATTATGATGTAGATAAAACGGCGCTAGTCTATTCTTCTGGCGGTACTGCAATCCAATTTAGCGCTCTGAGTGCCGGTGACAAGGTGGAAATGGAAGTGGACGGAGCCGGAGTGGTAGTAAAGATTAACGTTCTATAATAGCTGCTGTTCTGTTTTTCCACATACAAATTCATATCATTATGTTAGCAATTTCTAGTTTGCCCTATTATATGCTTGCCAGGACGCGTATTTAGTATTATTATTGGATAGCTGAGGTCAATAATTTACTTGAAATGGTTCGGCAGAAAAGTTATAATACTCTTTGTGGGCGGGTGTAGCTCAGTGGTAGAGCCCCAGCCTTCCAAGCTGGTTGCGAGGGTTCGATTCCCTCTACCCGCTCCATTTTTATGTCCCCGTAGCTCAGCAGGACAGAGCAACGGCCTTCTAAGCCGTGGG
>CAYRCG010000076.1:0-1066 GCA_964422685.1 uncultured Syntrophomonas sp.
CAGGCAAACGATATTGGTCCAGGATATTCCGGAATTCCTCGGAAATGGCATTCGTCTCCCCAGCTACATCTACTATAGAGGAAAAATTATCTGTCTGCTGGTTTATATCCCCGATTACTTCATCTAGGTTGCCGATGAGCAATAACATGTTATTGTTTACCGTGCTAACCACCGCTGATATTTCCTGAGAAGCAGCACTTTGTTCCTCCATAGCTGAGGAAATATCCATCACGGCATCCTGTATGTTGATAATCTGCTTAATAATATGCTCCATACTCGCTATAACTCTCTTAGTAGTCTGATTCTCTTCTTCGATAGCAGTTCCCATAGATTCAATTTCCGTCACGAAACTGCCGATATTCCCCTGTACCCCGGTTACCAAGGCACTTATCTGCCTGGTATATCCGGCAGTTTGTTCCGCCAGCTTACGGATCTCCTCGGCGACTACCGCAAAGCCGCGTCCATGTTCACCCGCCCTAGCCGATTCTATAGCGGCATTCAATGCCAACAGATTGGTTTGCTCAGACACACTCATGATGGTGGAGGTTATTTCGCCGATATCACGAGATATCGTCTCAAGTTCCTGGGCTGATTTGGCTGTACTTTCTCCCCGTTCCTTTAATAGCTGGCCTACCTCTTCGAAACGTTTCATTTCTTCTTTACCCGCTTCGGCTGTATCGGATAATCTCAAATAGGTTTCCTGTAGATTTTGGGCTTGTTCCGCTACCATAGTTGAAGCCCCAGCTATCTCTTCTACGCCGGTGTCAGCCTCGCGTAAGTTCTGCCCGGCTCCCCTGAGCTGCCCCCCTACATAATCCAGCCGTTCTGCGGTATTGCCTAACTTAACTACCGAGGAACTTGCCACATCGTTCAAAAAATAGGCATTAGTTGTTAGATTTGAACTTTTGGCAAAAAGGGCAAACATAACCTCACGGAATCGCTCCAGCAAATCGGAAAAGCCGCGGGCTAGCTTGCCTATTTCATCCTGGCTGCTGAGGTCTATCAAGGCGGTAAGGTCACCTTCTCCTACCCGAACCATACTATCCCTTAGAGGTTGCAGGTGCCT
>CAYRCG010000076.1:1166-10186 GCA_964422685.1 uncultured Syntrophomonas sp.
GGTTATGGCTTTGCGATAAGCAATATTATCCCCGTAGGATTCCAGGTTTTGGGTCCTCAATATTGCCGTGCCATCGGCGGTGAAAAAATTCAGTTGGGTTATATGATGGTCTTTCTTCCATTGCTCATAGAGCGGCAAAGCTAATCTTATCAGCTCCGCCCGATCTTGCCCTATAAAAGCCTCTTTAATCGATGCATCGGCAAAAAGAGAATTGGTCAATATCCGGGCTTCTTTCTCGGCATCTTTGACACATTTAGCGACAGTGTCAGAGGCTTGGGTGATATATTCTTCTTCAAAATCATTTACTAACATTCTTTGCAAAAGCAGACTATTCCAATAAAAAAATCCGAATATTAGTAGGTTAACAATAAGCAGCATTAAAATAATTCGGGTTTTCAGACTATGTTTAACCAACGTTTTACCCCTCCATCCCATGCGTATTTATTAAGGATTCTACCATATCCCGGCAAAGGGGTATAGGTGTATTATTCCAAATCACCGGAAATCGGGCTGCCAAGGCAATTAAGGAAATGCAAAAACAGGGGTTTCCCCCTGTTTTAACCTGCACCCTATTTAATCAATTCACCAACAAGGTTACTTATTTCCCTTTCCATTATTCCCCCGGCAAACTTCGGTTCGCCATTTATAAAGGTTATAGGATAATTGTAACCCATCTGGAGAACCCGACGGAGCAAGGGATAATCATCAAAGCCTGTTTTATCAGTATCTACATATTTTACCTCGACCTTGTCTCCATAATTTGTTTTCATCGTTTGGGCTAGTTTACCGGTCTCTTTCTCATAATCAATAGCTGTTCCACAGCTACTCGCGGAATCGCACGCGGTACAACTGCTTCAGCCACCACTAAAAAGTTGGGTTCCCTGGAGTATTTCCACCAGGACTTTACCGCTATTTTCTCCCATATCGCAAGACCATTCCTTTCCTAAATTATGCAATCCTAGATAACGAAATAGATTTCACTTCATAATTGTTAGCCTGCCGCTTAATCGGATGATAACAATAAACTAGGGCAAATACAATATCTAAAAGGTGAGGCGTGAGGGGTAAGGGGTGCTGTCCCAAGTTTTCTTATTGGCATTCTTCCTTGTGCTTATGGCCGCATTCATCACAACTACATCTAGGCGGATGTGATATAGCCTCTAATTGGTTTTTCACCTGTTGCCTGATGTTGGCCAGATACGTATCATAAAGCTCCTTCTGTTCCCGTATCTCCTCAGGATCCAATCCCTGCTCCCTTTTCTTTTTAGCCAGTTCATTAATACGCCTGACTAACCCTTCAGTCAAAAGTATCCCCCGCTTTCGCTTATGATAATCGCCCAATTACCCTAATAACCCATTTCCTTCAAAATAGATGCCAGAACCCTTAATCTTTCTCCTATCAGTTCATCATCTTTGCTGATACAATCCCGGAGCAGCTTAATATCCTCATCAATCATCGGATTATCGGTACAGATGTCTACTGTCATAGCGTCCCCTTGCATGCCTATCCGATCAATGATAGTTTTTTGAGGATCATAAAGCTTTTCATAACGATAAGCCTCACCCATATACTGTTTTGCTTTACATATTAGTATGGCTAAATCCAGTACTCGATGCAAGGGTAATTCTTCTGATTGCCGGGACCATTTTTCTCCGCTATATCTCCAGACCTTGGCGGATATCTCCACTTTACCCCGATCATTCCATTGTGCTAAGCCCAATGAGAGTCCTTTAGTATCGGAATCATAGGCCTGCCGGCCATCGACTTGCTCGTAATTTTTTACTACTATTACTGGTTTGTGCTTTAGATTAACCGGTATTTCCATCATTTATCCTCCTTCAGTACGCTAGTAATCTACTAGTACAGTATACCGGTGATAAGATTCCCCGTCAATGAATTCAACGAGCATATTCCATCGGCTAATATTGCATACTATTTCTGAGAAGTTTATTTGGATAGGAAGGTGAGTTAATGGATAAGGAAAAAATAGATTCCCCCCAGCAAAAAAATAAAAAAGATACAAATAAAAAACGGATTAAACGGGGTAGCCCGGACGATCCCGGGATGAAAAGTGTAGGCCAGGAAGGAATCCTCACCGAGGATAAAGGATGGAGAGAAAGTGTATAAATAAAATCATGCTTAGCAACCCCCCTTAATGGGGTTGCTTTTTTGATTTTGCAAACCATTTGCATTGAATAATCGGCACGGTAGTAAGCCAAACGGCGGGACATAATTCATTTACTAAGGTTTTTTAAGCTGGCGGGAGGTATAGATAATAGCCGCTTATCTCCTATCATATTAAAAAAACCTCCTTACTAACCGGCAGAGCCGGAAAGTTTTTAGCGTCTGCGGACCGGATGCTTGCAATAATTGGTAAGCGACAGCATTGAGCTTCCTTTGGGCTATTTTCCGGTCACTCAAATACATAGCCAAAAGTCCTTCCACTACTATGCGGGAAAAGTCACCATCATTGAGCTTGGCACTTTGTTGATGCGACCATGCGATAAAATCTTCGAGCCGGGAAATGCATTTTGCACTATCCGTATAATAAAAAGTAAAATTAAGGTCCCCTCCTATGCGGTCTTCCTCTTGGTCTATGAAATAATCCAATAGGATATGTAATCCACATATCCAGGGGAAATAACAATCCATCGCGTTCCGGCTTTTTTCTCGGGTTAAACCCGGGAAAGAAGCAAGCCCCAAAAGGGCAAAAACCGCCAAGGTAGAGCCGGTAGCCGCCGCAAACTCCTGCCATTGCTGGTCTAACTCCGGATATGCCAGCAATTGTTTACATGCCCATTCCTTTAAATCCCTTTCCCTTCTTAACGGATCAATATGCTTTATTACTTGCAAGTCTATATACAAGCGGACTAAAGTAATAAGATCGGGATAAACCAGGTCGTAAGAAGGCAATTGTCTGACACAAGCCCGGCATTCCTTAACCAGTTTGCCGATATAACCTCCATCATTGTAGTAAGGATAGCTAGA
Organism: uncultured Syntrophomonas sp.; assembly: GCA_964422685.1. Taxonomy (GTDB): domain Bacteria; phylum Bacillota; class Syntrophomonadia; order Syntrophomonadales; family Syntrophomonadaceae; genus Syntrophomonas. Next base: position 4,156 of record CAYRCG010000076.1, read on the forward strand.
ATAATAATCCTCAGACAATATAGTTTCACCCGGGTTAAGAGCATCCACCAAAGAGCGGTGCAATTGGCTGAATGCTTGCCCATCATAGCAACCGGCCCTATCGCAAAGATTGTCCAGATAATCACACAGGGTCTGATAGGCTATAAACAAACGCAATAATAAAGCTTCTTCCTCCCGGTAAGGAACAGCGAAAAAGGCTCCTCCCTGACAATGGAACCCCTTATTGCGGATGCTGCTTAAAGCCTGTTTTCTTAGTTCTTCATCAGGACAGAGGCGTGCCTCCCGCTCCCATTCCTTCAAATGTCTTTTGACCCGGCCCAAGGTAAACAAAATATAATGGGAAAGTAATTCCTTGCGATTGCTTCTCAACCCGGGCATCAATTAACCACCTTAACCAATTCTTCTTTACCGTGATAGCTTAGGCGGGAGTAATATCCCTCCATAATGAATACAGCCATATTCTTCATCTCTTCAACCGCCGGGTTAGCGGGAAAAGACTCCAGACTGTTCAGGGCTTTGCGCAAGAATCGTTGCGAAACGGATAGGGCATACTCTATGGCTTCACAAGCAAAAAGAATGTCCTTTATTTCCTGGGTGCTTATAAGCTCCGGCTCTCCTGCTAGCATCTTTTTCAATCGTTTTCCATACTTACCGTCTTGCAAGGCATATATCAAAGGTAAGGTTATATTTCCTTCCCTAAGGTCACTTCCGGCCGGTTTACCTAAGCTGTGGCTGTCTGCTATCAGGTCTAGTATGTCATCGATAACCTGGTAGGCATAACCCAGATATAAGCCATAGTCTTCCAACAATGCAGCATGTTTTTCCGGCATATTACAACTACAGGCTCCTACCCGGCAACTACAAGCAAAAAGACAGGCAGTTTTACGATAACTTTTTTCATAATACTCCTGTTCACTGATATCTAAATCGAAGGCCAAAGATAATTGTTTTATTTCGCCCTGACACATTAACTGTATGGTACGAGTTACCTGTTCCATAACCTGAGGAAGCGAATGGTAATTGATCAGATTAAAGGCTGTGGCAAAAAGCAAATCACCGGTAAGGACACTGATTTTATTGCTATAACGGCTATTGACACTTTCTTTTCCCCGACGAATAGAAGCTTGGTCAATCACATCGTCATGTACCAGCGAAGCCAAGTGGATAAGTTCTATTACTGCACACATATCTCTAACTACTAAGGGATCATGGGGGTAAGAAGAAGCGGCTAGGTAAAGCAGCCGGGGTCGCAGCATCTTACCGCTATCATCCAAAAGGTAATCTAAGATAGGCTCTACCTGCGGGTTTCCCGCACCTAATACTTCTTTCATCCGCTTCATAATACTATCTGCCGGAAACGGGTAAAGTTTCAAGGCTTGATCCAGCTTTATAGCACAACACCCCTTTAATACATACTTTACTGGTATTCTGCCCCAAGCTGCAGAGGTTATTCCCTCTTTATCCCATGAGCTTCCGTTTTACCTGCCATCGGGCGTTGTTTTCTAGGCTATCGTCCAGCACACGGTCTATTTCAATACCTTTCCTTTCGGCCATAGCTTTAATGAAAAAATCAGCTACCTTAGGGTTCTTCGGTAATAAAGGTCCGTGCAGATAGCTGCCGATTAGATTTTTGTATCTTATTCCTTCCATTCTGTCCTCTCCATTGTTGCCGAATCCTTTTAAAACTTTGCCAAATGCCGACAAGCTATTTTCCTGAAAATATGTCTTCCCCCCATGGTTTTCGAAACCGATTACTTCCTCTTCCTTCCCATCCAGGTTTATTTCTATGAGGATATCACCGGTAAGTCGCCCTTTAAATCCCCGGGTGTGGAAAGGGAATAATTCCAGGCATGGCAGCTTCCTACCTTCAGGAGAATGATAGTATGTCCCCAGTAATTGATAAGCGCCGCAAATGAATAACATGGGTAAGCCTCCTTCAATGGCTTCCATAAGGGAATCTGCCGCGTTACGCAGGTCCAGCAATGCCTGCTCCTGGCTTTGTTCTGAGCCTCCGCCCATAAATAGCATATCAATATGCTTAAAATCGATTTTTTCGCCGGAATTGATTCTTTCAATTTGGGGAAAATATCCATACCACTCCAATCGTTTTTGCAGGCAAATAAGATTTCCTATATCCCCATAAAGGTTCATCAAATTAGGGTAAAGCTGGGCTAAATGAAAATGTTTCATGTAAACCTCCCATTATCGGATTAGAAAAGGCGGCCGAGAGTAAGTACCATCACTATTACCCGGGCACCTATAGAATTCATCGGGGGCTATAAACCTTGCGTTATGAATCGGCTGCAATATCTAGCGTTTTAAAGTTGTGACTGGTAAGCCCTTTCTTTTTCTCCCCCGGTCCCACTGCCGCTTTGTTCCATTTCCAATAGTAATCGCCGGCAATTAAACAGAGCGCTATAACTACATAGTACATAACTACAGGCAATATCGCCTTGTATCGCCGAAGCAAGGGCTTTTGGCAATTCGTTTTCAACGCTGATCATTTCCCGGGGGAAGCCGGCGTATTTAAAACGTAAGGCTATATCACCACTTCTTTGCCCCGAGCAAACTATCCGTTCCAGCAGTACATCTCCAGATCCTATCATTTCAACATTTGCATCCCAGATCCAGGAAATATCACGACCATCAGCCGCATTATCGTTCAAGACAAACAGAAGGTTTTTCCGACCTATACCATAAGTTAGGCCAGTTAAGGTTTGGTTAAAGGCAGTGGGGTTTTTGACCAAAGAAAGTACGATTCTTTTGCCATTTATGTGGAAGGGTTCCATCCGACCCGCCTGGGGTACAAAAGCAGCAATAGCCATCTTTATACTATTTTCATCCACTCCCAACCAGCGGGCTGCAGCAACGGCCGCTAATATGTTATAGGCGTTATGAAATCCTTGGAAATTGCTTTTTAGGGTGATTCCGTCAACTTTAAGCTTTACTTCCGGATTCATTTCCAATTCATTCCCAATAAAATCTTTTTCCGGGTTGCGGTTAAGGCATTGCGGGCAATAATACCTTCCCAATTGAGCATAATGGTGTTGAGCGTATTTCAACTGATGGCCACAAAAAACACAATTTCCCTTTTCTTCACTATCCATAACCGGCTTATTATCTCCGTAGGTATTATAGTCAAAACCGTAATACCAACATTTAAGCCCGGTTTCGGATTGAAAATTGGCACTCGCAGGGTCATCTGCATTAAGCAACATTTCGATTTTTTTATCCTTAACTGCTTCCTGAATCAATTTTTTACTATATTCCATATCACCGTAGCGGTCCAACTGGTCGCAAAAGAAATTGGTAATCAGAACCAAGCGTGGTTCGATTTCACGCAGAAGCAACGGGATTGTAGCTTCATCGGTCTCCAACAAAGCATAATCCGATTTATGTTCGCCTCGGATATCGCTTTTTTCAATATAAGCGGTGGTAATCCCGGAGAGCATATTGGCCCCTAAACGATTGTGTACCAAACTACAACCTTGCTGCCGGAGGATATCGGCCAACACATTGCTAGTGGTAGTTTTACCATTAGTTCCGGTAATCACGATTATTTCCCGGCGAATATTGGCTGATAAAGCCGATAATATGCCGGGATAAATCCTGCGGGCAACCCGCCCGGGCAGAGAAGTACCCTGATGGCCTAGCAGACGGCTTATATGTATTAATATTTTCCCGGTTATTATGGCTAAGGCAAGACGCAACTTTTTCATTATTGTCTAAACTCCTAAAATGTTATTTATCAAACTTCTATAGTCCAAAAGCACAACCGCCCTGGGGGAATAGAATGGTCAAGATTCCTCGTTACCCGGAATTTTCACGCACTACGTGCACCACGGTAAACGAAAAGGGCCAGGGTACCCGCTGTCTAGTGGTTAAGATATTAGCAGCGTCCATCAGCGCCCGAAGGGTCAGCGTAAATCTGCGTCTAAAAAACCCTTTCATAGCAATGACAGAGCTTTTCTTATTCAATTATCTAACATAATAGGCCCTCAAAGCAAAGGAAAACGAATTCGGTTTTTACCCATAAAAAAAGGCCTGTAAAATAACAGGCCTTTGGCCTTTAATACTAAGGCTTTTAGGACCCCAACCACCTGCCTAAATCAAAGCCCCGATAATAACGAGGGGGGGACTGTTCATATAGTGTTTCGTAAAGTTTCTCTAATTTCAGGGCCATTTTGACGGAGGACAGACTCTTAGCCTTTTGGCAGGCATTTAATCGGTATAGCTGATAGCGGTTTCTATCACGCAACAGCTCATAAATAGCATCACTGAATTCTTCTATATCCAAAGAAGTTAATATACCGTTTTTCCCATGATCCACCATATCCTGAACGCCTCCGGCCTTTACCGCTACCACCGGTAATCCGGAAGCCATAGCCTCAATTAAAACTAATCCTTGGGTCTCGGTTACAGAAGAAAAAACGAAAAGATCGGCAGAATAATAAACATCTACCAAGGTATCGAAGGGCAATGCTCCGGTAAATACTACATCCTTCCCCAAGAAAAGGTCTAAGCCTTGCACCAGCTCTTTTAGCTCATTCTCTAAAGGACCTTGAGCGGTTATAACTAGCGAGCAGTTACCTATCTTTCTTTTCACTTGCTGAAAAGCCCGGATAAGAAACTCCAGATTCTTTTCCTTGGTTAGCCTTCCTACAAATAGCAAAATATGGTTTTGGGCGGGTATGCCATAATTCCTCCGTAACCATTCCCTATCCCCCGTGGCAAATCTATCTAAGGGGACTCCAGTCGGGATTATGCTAACCGGGGTCTTAACCTCATTTTCTTTCAATATTGATAAAACTTCGTTGCTCGGCACAACCACATGGTGACATTGATTGCAGAAGTTTACGCTATACTTTATAGCCATATCCTTGGCTAGTTCCCGGGCAATGCGTACATAGTGGACATATTGATCGTACATGGTGTGGTAGGTAAATACTACCGGAATGCGATATTTGCGGCCGTAATGCAATCCTACCCGTCCCATGGTAAATGGTGATTGAACATGGATAATGTCTAGCTCCAGTTTTCTTAGTAACATATTCAGGCCAGGGAGAATCGGAATAGCCAAAGTAAAATCCGGGTTTGTCGGTGCCGGTAAAGAAAAAAACCGATATACCTGTTCTTCCTCCTGTTGAAAATTAGAATAGCTGGGTGCAAATATATGGATATCGTGTCCCAGCCGGCTCAATTCCTTTTTGAAAGTCAGAATCGAAGTAACAACACCACTGGTATAAGGAATAAAGCTATCAGTAAAGATGCCAATTCTCAATCTTTCAGTCCCCCTTAGTTCCTAAGCTTCCTAATCTTCCTGCTTTAGTACTGTATTAGTCATCGACGCTTCTCTAATTACTAATTAATATATATCCTTTGGCGCTGTTTAGCAAGATATGGTAAACGCCCCAACCCTTCAAAATACATAGTTTAGGTTGATTGTTAGCCGACAAAGCTATCGTATCTCACGTTTTCTAGCCGAGGATAGTATCCCTGCTGAAAAGGTTATACAGTAAATAGTTGGCATCTCTCACCAAGAGATAATCTAGGCCTGTTCATAACGCTCACCGGCAACAGGCATCTCTTCCCCGAGTTCGGGGAGTTTTTCTACCGCAATGATTTCTTCCTCCGAGGGTCGTTTAGAGCCCTTACGCCGGTTCCGAGCGCAGTTAGCACAAAGGGTTGTGTTCACCATACGTTCTAGACGGGCCGGCTCGATTTTCTGCCCGCAGCTTTCGCACAGGCCATATTGTCCGTTTTGCAGCCTGGATAGAGCATCATTTACCTTCTCCAGTTCATATTCCAGCATTTCTAATATGCCTAAATTACTTTCCCTTTGGGCTAGGTCGCTGGCAACATCGGCCGGATGCTGGTCATAAAGGGAAAGCTCCGTGCTCCATTCCCCAAGGGGAACGATCAATTCGTCATGTTTTTGTTTAATTGCTTGTTCGATTTCGGTCTTGCGCTGCGTTAAAGCATTCTGGTAATCCATTTTATCACCTCAATTTTAGTATGAAAAGGTGAGGCG
>CAYRCG010000077.1:0-10160 GCA_964422685.1 uncultured Syntrophomonas sp.
CGCGAATCTGCGTCAAAAAACCAACATCGCTACCCCGCTATTTTCATCGTTATTTGCGCTAGGCTCGCTCTGCTGGGGGTTAATATGAAAATATGCTGAATTTCCATTCCGAGCGGTCCGCATCAATTGTACGAATAATGATGAAGCTTGAATCCATTTTATTCTACCCGATTCCGGGAGTAAAAAGATAGCGGGAAATCCACCGGCCACCTGCGGTCTATTATTTCTATAACCCCGTCCTTTACTTTCACCCTTTTCTCACCACAAAATCCCTTATTAACCTCTGCCAGATATTCCTTTGCCGGGCAATATCTTCGCCGCAGAGCAGTGCTACGCTTTCCACTAGCTTCCCATCTGCATATACCGCTAAACTGCCTACTTCCTGCCCTTTACGTAATGGGGCCCGCAATTCGTAATCCATTTTCACTTTTTTTTCAACATCAGGTCTACTTTCTATCAGCCACAGATAGATATCCCGGGCAGGATATATTTTGACCCAGGGATTCGCCGCATCCCGCACCTTTATTTCTTTAAAGGGAATAGAGGCATCGATTACCTGCTCATAACGGCTTGCACTAAAACCGTAGTTAAGTAAACGCGCGCAATCCCCCGCTCTATCGCCGGATTTCAGAACAACCGCCAATAAATGCCGTCCCTCCCGGGTGGCGGAGGCGAGCAAACACTTTCCCGCCGCATTAGTTGTTCCGGTTTTTATACCATCGGCCCCCGGATAGTTGGATAGCAGAGGGTTAGTATTGCTAATTTTTAAATACTGGGGATAAGAAGGGTGTTTGAATTCGCTCTGCCGGGTAGATACCAGCTCCTTAATGAAAGGGTGTGACTGAGCATAGCGCCCGATTAATGCTAGATCGCTGCAGCTACAGTATTGTTCGCCGCCCGGTAACCCGGAGGCATTGCTGAAACGGGTGTTTACCGCACCGAGCAGAAAAGCCTTTTTGGTCATTAAATGGGCGAATAAGGCCTCATCCCCTGCTATATGCTCCGCTAATACCACCGCGGCATCATTAGAGGAGCGAATAAGGGCTGCTTTAAGCAATTCACTTACACTAAGCTTTTGCCCGGCTCGCAAGCCAATGCTGTATTCCGGTGTTTTGGCAGCGTTGCTACTTACCGCCGCTAATTCATCCAAACCGGAATATTCCACGCTCAAAATAGCGGTCATAACCTTCACCGTGCTGGCCACCGGCCGGGCCTCGTGACCCTGACCGGACATTATTAATTGCCCGCTTTCCCCATCCATCAAGCAATAATATGGGGTACTAACGTAAGGAATAGCATAGGCGGGAACTGATAACAAGGTTATTGTAAAATACGTAAAAATGATTAGGCTAATCCCTTTGCTTAATCCCCGCAATTATTATCCCCTTCATTTCCCCGGATAATTTCGTTTATAGTGACCATCTTATAACCTTCCTCTTTAATTCTTTCGAGCATTTCCGGAAGGGCCTTGACCGTTGGCTCGGTAGGATGCATCAATATAATGGCATCGTTATGCAATTTACTTATTACCCTTTTAACAATAGTGGCTGGTTCGGGGCGCTGCCAATCAATGGTATCGATGCTCCACATAATGAGTTCATAATCCAAGGCAGCCGCTACATCTAGTAATTGCCGGTTATATTCCCCATAAGGAGGGGCAAAATAACCGGGTTTTTCATCGACGAGTCCATCAATAATATCTCCCGCCTTTTCTATCTGTACCCGGGCCTCAGCGGCGGATATTTTGTTAAAATGCAGGTGCTGGTAGCCATGGTTTTGTATACTATGCCCGGCCTTTTTCATTTCTCGCAAAAGCTCAGGATTTTTCTGGGCCCACTTTCCGGTGACGAAAAAAGTGACCTTGGCTTGCTTCTCCTCAAAGCCTTTCAACATCTGGGGTATATATTCCTCTCCCCAATCGACATTAACACAAATAGCGACCACCTTCTTGCCACTATTGCCCTGGTATATGGGATCAATCAACTTGGAAACAACACTGCTTTCATCCCCTCGCAAAAAGATAGCCAACATAGCCGACGTGAATAAAACTAACAGCAAAAAACATAATAGAACCACTATTAGTCTTTTGCGGGAAACATAGTATATTTTCACTTTAATCCTCCTCCCCCAAAACATTTACCCATAGTTTGCCCTGACTGATTCCGGCCTTGATGATCAACGGCTTACCGGTATTGTTGGAAAACTTCAGATCCAATGCGTCATAGCTGACGGTAGCGTCCCTATCTTCGGCAACATAGTGAACCTCTTGGCTATGCCTATGGCGCTCAATTATTTCAAGCCCTGCTTTTTCGGCCGCATTAAATAGGGTTGTTGCTACCTGACAAACCCCTCCTCCATAATCTATTTCGCTTTCTCCCCTCAAGAAGACCGGTGCCGGAAGATAGCCCCTTTCGGGTGTTCTCGGTCCTACAGTATCATTAAAAGAAAATTCCTCTTCGGGCCAAAGCAGGCTATTGTTAACACTATTAGTGGCTAGAAGTATATTGGTATGTCGTTGGAGGGTTCCCGAAAAGAAAGTTTCATAATAGCCCCGGCTCGCGCTTATCCTTTGCAGATCTTGGACGGAATAGCGTGAAGGAACCGCCTGCATCCTCAACTCTAGATTATCTCCTTCCTCGGCCCATAAAGCCTTATTAATACTGCCTTCAATGTCAACTACCCAACCCTCCCGCCCGGGAATCATTCTTCCGCTTTCTTTATCCAAAGTAGGTTCCACCGGCAGTTTCTGCTCCCTTATAGCCATGTTTTCCACCAGCAAACGCAGTTCGCCAGGGAGCATGCCCCCAATTTTTTCCCCCTCTAAGGTAACTCCGGTTTTTACCCCATATATTCTTCTTTCCAACCGGTCTACCCAAACGCCGAAAAATGAAATGCCAACGAAAAAGCATAAAAGGAATAGGGCTCGACTATTTAATTTTATACAATGAAACCCATTTATAGCCCTCCCTCCCCTGCTTTACTACATTGATATTCTTCGCGGGTAGCTATTATTCAATTTTACAGCCGCCGCCCCCTTGCTTTCCCCCTAAATGCAAATAAACCGAGGTTACTCGGTTTACTTGGAGTCTTTATGCAATTATTGGCTATTAACCTTTATGACCCGCAGGACACCTCCTACGCTAAAAGCCGTTAAATATTCCTCGCTACGCCAGGAATTTTCACGCACTACATGCACCACGATAAACAAAAGGGTCAGGGCATCCGCTGTTCAGTGGTTAAGATATTATCAGCGTCCACCAGCGCTCGAAGGATCAGCGTCTGCGTCTAAATACCCCTTTCATAGCAATGACAAATGCATAGTGTAATTGTCTATTTTTTCACAGCGCTTCTTAACACCGCTTTGCGAGAAAGATTCACCCGGCCCTGCCTATCGATTTCGGTAACTTTGACTAATATCTGATCCCCGATATCAACCACATCTCTAACCTTATTCACCCTTTCCTCAGCCAACTGAGAAATGTGCACCAAGCCCTCCTTGCCTGATGCTCCTAGTACCCCCGGGATAACCTCCACGAAGGCCCCAAAATCCATTATGCGTTTGACTGTTCCCATGTAAGTCTTACCCACTTCAACTTCGGCTACAATTGATTCCACAAAGAAACGCGCCTTTTTCGCGGCTTCTTCATCCGTAGCCATTATAAACAGGCTGCCATCATCTTCTATGTCGATTTTGCATCCGGTTTCATCGACTATCTTATGAATGGTTTTGCCCCCCGGTCCTATTACTTCCCGGATCTTATCGGGATCTATCTGCATGCGTATCATCTGCGGGGCATAAGGTGAGAGCTCCTCATTGGGCTTATCTATAGCTTCTAACATCTTATTCAGAATAAACATCCGGCCTTCGCGGGCTTGTTTTAGCGCTGCTTCGACTATTTCCCGGTTCACCCCGGTAATTTTTATATCCATCTGCAGAGCGGTTACCCCTTTTTCCGTCCCGGCTAGTTTGAAATCCATATCCCCCAAAGCGTCCTCTATACCCTGAATATCGCTCATAATCGCAAAACGATCACCTTCTTTTACCAACCCCATAGCTATGCCGGAAACCGGGGCTTTAATAGGTACACCGGCATGCATCAGAGATAGGGTGCTGCCGCATACACTCCCCATTGAACTGGAGCCGTTTGACTCTAGAACTTCCGATACCACTCTAATGGTATACGGGAATTCTTCCTCCGAAGGTATTACTGCCAGCAAGGCCCGCTCCGCTAGTGCTCCATGCCCGATTTCCCTTCTTCCCGGGCCCCGCATGGGCTTGGTTTCCCCGGTGCTATAAGGGGGGAAATTATAGTGGTGAATGTACCTTTTTTTCGTTTCGATTCCTAAGCCATCGAGACGCTGTTCTTCGCTGATCGCTCCTAGGGTAGTAACGGATAACACCTGGGTCTGGCCGCGGGTAAAAAGACCGGAACCGTGCGGGCGGGGCAGAAAACCTACTTCACAGCTTACTTGCCGGATTTCATCAAGTTTTCTTCCATCTACCCTTTCCCCTTCTTCCAATGCCATCCTTCTTACTACAGCTTTCATGGTTTTATCCAATACCTCAGCGATCATCTTTTCTTCTTCCGGGTAGCTTTCGATAAAATGCTGCAAAGCAGTATTCTGGGAGTTATCCATCTGCTCTTCCCGAGCCTTTTTATCCGGATTTTTGACGGCTTCTTCAAATAGTGGAGTGGCATATTCGATAACCGCTTTTTTTATTACCTCATCCACCACCGGAATCTCCACCTGCATTTTAGGCAAAGCCACTTCCTTGATGATATCTTCCTGGAAATCAACTATTTTCTTGATCTCTTCATGGGCAAAGAAAATAGCATCGCGCATGGTTTCTTCAGGTAGCTCATTGGCTCCTCCTTCGACCATCATTATGGCCTCTTTGGTTCCTGCTACCGCTAAATGCAGCTCGCTTTTAAGCTGTTGCTCTACCGTGGGATTGATAATCAATTGCCCATCAACCATTCCCACTATAACTGCAGCTACCGGCCCAGCAAAAGGTATGTCAGAAATAGATAGGGCCACAGAGGCTCCGGTTATAGCCATGACATCCGGTGTATTATCCTGCTCCACTGATAGGATAGTTGCTACTACATGTATTTCGTTGCGGAAACCTTTAGGGAATAGCGGGCGTATAGGCCGGTCAATCAAACGGGCGGAAAGAGTAGCATGAGCTGTGGCCCGGCCCTCCCTTTTAATAAAACCGCCGGGTATTTTCCCTACCGCGTATTGTTTTTCTTCATAATCAACGGTTAAGGGGAAGAAATCAATCCCTTCGCGGGGGGTTTTGGCAGCCGTAGCGGTAACCAATACAACTGTATCCCCATATCTCATAAGAGCGGCTCCATTGGCTTGCTTGGCTACCTGTCCGATTTCTACAATCAGCGGGCGCCCGGCAACCTCCATTTGATACTTCTTAACTATCACGTTTTCCTCCTTTCGATTATTAAAATACGCTGTTTTCATAAAGATAAAGAGCGGTGAACCGCTCTTTATCTGCGCAGACCCAGCCGGGTTACAATACTCCGATAGCGCTCAAAATCTTTTTTCTTAAGGTAATCCAATAGTGAACGACGCTGCCCTACCATTTTTAGCAAGCCCCTACGTGAATGATGGTCTTTGGAGTTTATTTTCAGATGCTCATTCAAGTAATTTATTCTTTCTGTTAGTATGGCTATTTGGACTTCCGGTGAACCGGTGTCGTTTTCATGTATTTGGTAGGTTTTTATAATTTCCCCTTTTCTTTCTAGAGATAATGCCAAGTTTTCACCTCCCTTACCTATAATCGCCACTGACCAAGAAAAGCGCCGGTGAACCGCCATCCCTAGCCTGAGGTTCTATGTCTAATAAATACAAAACTAATTTTATACAATCATGGCTTGATATGCAAGAGCATATATTTCCCCGGCTTGCTCTCGGTCGAGCCTAATCTGGCTAATTAGCTCTTCGACATTGCCAAATTTTCGTTCCTCCCGGATTTTCCGCAGAAAATATAGCCTCAGATCCTGACCATATATCTGCCGTTCGAAATTTATTAAATGAGCCTCAATCGAAACTGGAAACTCCTGATGAAAGGTAGGTTTATTGCCTATGTTGACCGCAGCCCTATGTCTTTCGCCGTCTAATACAGCGATGGCCGCATAAACCCCCTTCCCCGGTATATTTATATCTGCCCTTACGCCAAGATTAGCAGTAGGAAACCCGATAAGAGCTCCTCTTTTTTCCCCCTCTATTATCTTGCCCTCTACCATGGGATAGTAACCCAACAATTCCCGAGCCGATTCCATATCCCCGGCATCTAGGGCCTTGCGGATAATGGTGCTGGATACTACCTGCCCTTCGATTTCCACCGGTGGGATAATATTTACCCGGAAGCCATGCTTTTCCCCCAGTTCTCTTAATAATTGGGGCGTTCCTCTTCCTTTATGCCCGAAGGAGTAGTTGAATCCTATAAAAGCTTCCTCAATATTTAACTTATCAACCAAAATGTTTTGCACAAATTCCTCTGGGGAAGATTGGGCTATAGCCAGGTCAAAAGTATTGTAGATGAGTTTGTCCAGACCCATTTTTCTCAGTAATTCTGCTTTACGCTCCGCCGTTACTAATAATTTGGGGGCACGGCTGGGGTTGAGTATCATAGCGGGATGGGGCTCGAAAATAAAGGCTGCCGCTATTCCATCGTTAGAACGGGCTTTGGCCACCAAATCGCCAATCAGGCGCTGATGCCCCCGATGAACACCGTCAAAATTACCCAGGGCTAAAAACAGTGGCCCCTCCTGTTGGGTGAAATTCTCTACTTCCCTTACTACCTCCATACAGCAACTCCTTCTAGTCAAACAAGGGGACGGTTCTTTGTTTGCGACGGTTTTCCCAATTGATTCCGCCACAGCAGTAATAATTATGCAACCCTATGCAACAAAAAAAGGTTTTTGCGATAGGGTCACTATTACTTAAACAAACGGCAGGGTCTCAGTATAGTCCCCCCATCGTAATAATCAACCTCAGCAATGGCTAGTAGTTGTCCTTCCGCAGCATATAACCTTGCCCTGCCGGGACTAACTAGCCTTTCTGTCCGGTTTAAAGGTCTACCGTTAATTATAGATCGTACTTCCGTATCTTCAAGTTCTACCATCGGCAAATTATCAAGGGGATAATCTAATGGCAACAAAGCTGCTTCTAGATTATCCTGTTTATTGAATAGATTCTCTAACCTAATCGTCTCTTCCAGCTTAAAACACCCGGAGCGAGTGCGTACTAAACTAGATAAATAGGCTCCACAGGCTAATTCCTGACCGATATCATGGCATAGGGTGCGGATATAAGTGCCCCGGGAACAGTTCACCCTAAGGGTAAGTCGGGGTAACTCTCCAGCCCTGTCGATATTCAGTAGTTCCAAGGCGTAAATTGCGATTTCCCGGGCTTCTCTTTCCACTTCTAGACCCTGGCGCGCTAAATCATAAAGCCTCTGTCCTTTATGGTGTACAGCCGAATACATGGGGGGAATTTGCTGACTTTTTCCCCGAAATTTCGCTAAAACTTCTTGCAGCTGATTAGGCCCTATTTTTACCTGCTGCCCATGGTAGATAATCTCGCCCCAGGCATCTTGGGTATCGGATGACGCACCCAAGACCATGGACGCTATGTACTCCTTAGTCTCATCCTCGATAAAAGGGATTATTTTCGTGCCCTGGCCTACAGCCACGGGCAAAACCCCTTCCGCCATCGGGTCCAAGGTGCCTAAATGACCTAATTTATGTTTGCGGGGCATAATTTTTTTAATCTTTCTTATAACATCAAAAGAAGTCATAGCTTTAGGTTTGTTGATATTGAGAAATCCGTGCAATAATTAAATCACACCCTTAACCGCTTGAATAACAGTGTTTCTAACTTCTTCCAGACTGCCCTCGCATTCGGCACCCGCAGCCCGTTTATGGCCGCCGCCGCCAAATTGTTCCGCTAAGGCTGCAACATCAACCTGCCCCCGTGAGCGGAATGTGACCTTGGTCTTAACCTCAGACACTTCCCGAAACATTATTCCCACCTCTACACCGGCAATCGCCCGGGTATGGTTTATAAGCCCTTCCGGATACAAGTCCTCCGCACCTATGGCTTGTAATTCATCATAGGGTAAACTCATCCAGGCAATTTTACCGTCAGCGGCAAAATCCAGGTTCTGTAGGGCTCGCTGCAGTATTAATACTTCCTTCCTGGACTTGGATTCAAAAAGGTTTATCCGAGCAGTATTCATATCAGCACCACAATCCAGCAAACTAGCAGCAATATTCAAGGATTTGGCAGTCGTATTAGCATTCATAAAACTGCCCGTATCCATAATAATACCGGTTAAAAGTGCATTTGCCATAGCAGTATTGACATCCACCGCTAGCAAAATAAGCAATTCATAAATAATCTCTGCCGTCGCCGCGGCGTTTACATCCACATAGTTAAAATCGGCAAAAAGATTATTGCCCTGGTGATGATCTATGTTAAAGCAACATTCCCTATTCTGTATAAGGGAGAACACCTCATCTCCCACTCTATTTTCATTTGAACAATCGAGAAAAATGATATTTGGGGGTATAGCCCCTATCCCGGCAGGTAATCCTATTTGTTCCGCACCTTCAAGATAGTGGTAAATGGGAGGGGCCGGCTCAGACAAAAGCATGCCCGCCTTTTTGCCCATAGCTAGCAAGGCTAAATACATAGCCAACATAGAACCGACACAATCCCCATCCGGAGCCTTATGACCCAATAGTAAAAAATCATCTTTCTTCTTAATCTGTTCAACAATCTCTTCCAAACTATTCATGGCTACCCTCGGCTTCTTCCTTAAGCTTTTCCAAAAGAGAGGACATCCTTATCCCATGTTCGATGGAGCGGTCCAAGCGAAATTCCAGTTCAGGCGCATGGCGTGTCTTTAGATGTTGGACCAAGACGCTTCGAATATAGCCCTTGGCCTTTTGCAATGCCTGCATAGTCTCTTCCCTTTGTTCTTCATCACCTAATATGCTTACATTAACCCGAGCATGGCTATAATCGTTGCTAAGATCGATACGTGTTATGGAAAGATTCTTAAATTCTATACGGGGGTCTTTTACTTCCTCCTGTATTATCTGGGATAAGATGCGCATTATTTCCACAGACATTCTTTCCTGCCGCCGTTTACTCATATCTCTATCCCTCACTCTTTTTTCACTACATCCTCATCGCCCGATAGGCAACACCAGCGATTTAGATACGGGCTTTGATGGATTTTACGGAACTAAGCCTTTGTTCCATATGGGGAGACCCTATAATTCACGGAGTATCTCCTCTAGGGTATAGGCTTCGATGATATCCCCCTCTTTGACGTCATTAAAATCCTTAATGCCGATGCCGCATTCGTAGTTTTCCACTACTTCTTTGGCATCATCCTTAAAACGTTTCAGGGAGGATAAATTGCCTTCGTATATGATTACCCCGTCCCGCAAAACCCGAACACTGGCATTTCGCTGAATCTTCCCATCGATTACATAAGAACCGGCGATTACTCCCACATTAGGCACCTTGAAAAGAGCGCGCACTTCGGCTCGCCCCAGGAATTTTTCCTTGTATTCCGGATCTAGGAGACCGCTCATGGCTTTTTTGACATCTTCGATAGCTTCGTATATAACCCGGTACATGCGAACATCTATTTTTTCGTCTTCGGCGTATTTACGCGCCTTGCTATCCGGCCTCACATTGAAGCCGATGATTATAGCATTAGAAGCCGAGGCTAGCATAATATCGGTTTCTGTAATAGCACCAACTGCGGAATGAATTACATTTACCTTTACTTCGCTAGTGGCTAAACGCAGAAGTGATTGCCGGAGGGCCTCCACCGAACCCTGGACATCACCCTTTATTATTAGAGTTAGTTCCTTGACTTCTGCATCTTTCATCTGCTGGAAGAATTCATCTAGGGATACTCTGCTGCTTTGCCTTTGTTCTTCAATCTTCTTTTCGCTTAACCTTAGATTGATAAGCTCCTTGGCTACCTTTTCATCGCATACCTGCACTTTGCCCCCGGCATCCGGCACTCCGGACCAGCCCATTATTTCTACGGGCATAGAGGGTAAAGCCTTTTCGACTCGGTTACCCCTGTCATCAATCATAGCCCGAACGCG
>CAYRCG010000078.1:0-10154 GCA_964422685.1 uncultured Syntrophomonas sp.
TTTTATCATTGCTCTCCCCCCTTACGCGTATTGCAGAAGTTTTCTTCTGTATTCATGCCCAAAGTGTTCAATAGTAGAGGTAATCGGCACCGGCGCTGCCTGTCCCAGCCCGCATAGAGCTGCCCTCTTCATCACCCGGGCCAACAAGAGGAGATTGTCAATGTCTGCTTCCGTAGCACGACCGGAGTTAATCTTCTCCATTATCTCCCGGCAACGGAAAGTACCTTCACGGCACGGATTGCATTTACCACAGGATTCATGTTCGAAGAACTTGGAAATCCTGGTTACTATATCTACGATATCACGGGTTTCATCCAGCACTAATACTGCACCTGAGCCCAGGGCAGCCCCGATGGCACTCATGGAGTCAAAATCAATCGGGGTGTTGAGGTTCTGTTCGGGGATAAAGGCGCCCGAAGTCCCTCCTACCTGCACCGCTTTGAATTTGCGCCCGTTTTTGATTCCCCCGCCCAGTTTATAGATTACATCACTTAAAACATAGTTGGTGGGTACTTCAAAATAGGTCGGATTGTTGATATCCCCGGTCAAGGTCAGAACCTTAGTACCCGGATATTTGGCGGCTCCGATACCGGCAAACCAATCGGCTCCATTGGTGAGGATATAAGGCAGGCAAGCGAAAGTTTCCACATTATTAACTACCGTGGGCACTCCCCATAATCCGGCTACACCCGGGAAGGGCGGTTTAAAACGAGGTTCGCCGCGATGCCCTTCGATGGACTCTATCAAGGCAGTTTCTTCGCCACAAACATAAGCACCGGCGCCCATCCTGACTTCGATTTCGAAGTCCTCCAGAGCCCCGGCATCTTTAGCACTTTGTATAGCATTTCTCAATAAATCGACTACAAAGGGGTATTCCCCCCGACAATATATATATCCCTGTTTGGCATCGATGGCCACGCCACAAATAGCCATACCCTCTATTAGGGCCTGGGCATTTTTTTCACAGATTATCCTATCTTTATAAGTTCCCGGTTCTCCTTCATCCAAGTTACATACTACATATTTGACCTCTGCCGGGGGTACAAAACTCCATTTCATTCCGGCATTAAAACCGGCTCCCCCCCGGCCCCTAAGGCCAGACTTCTTAACCTCTTCAATTAGGTCTTTACTGTTCATCCCGCGGGCCTTCTCTAGGCCTTTATAGCCTCCAACCTTGATATAATCCTCAGCTTTGGCAGGATCAATTTGGTCGGCATGCGCCAGCAAGATGCGAATCTCTTCGGCCATTACATACCATCCCTTTCTTTTATCCCAATCTCTTTTTTTCTTTCTTCTATCTTTTTATATTATCTATATCTATCTGACATCATTTTTCCCGGTTATCTTGGTTTATTTGTAAGCGCTTAGTATCTCGGGAATCTTCTCCGAGCTAACATTGAATACCGGCTGGCTATTTACTGTAATAACGGGCGTTGCCTGGCATTGACCTACGCACTCTGCTAATTCCAGGGTAAACTTGCCATCGGCTGTGGTTTCCCCGACCTTTATACCCAGGTAGTCTTCCATCGCTTTGAGGACTTTATCAGCTCCGGCTACATGACAAGGCGCACTTTCGCACATGCGGATAATATATTTCCCTCTCTTTTCAACCGAAAGGTACGAATAGAAAGTAGCTACTCCATAAGCCTGGGCTTCGGAAAGGCCGAAGACCCTAGCTGCTTCGGTTAAAGCCTCCTTGGGGATGTAGTTGAACTCCCTTTGTATAGCATGATAAGCTTCTATAATTCCGCCTTTTTTGCCTTGGTAGCTTGCGATGATGTCCTGGTAATTTGCCATCATTACACCTCCTTAATTTAAAAAGTGACTTTCGTGGTCTTTTTCGGCTTAATTAGATATATCACCTCCTCTAGTTTAAAGCAGTTTTACAATGGATTACGATTTGTTTAGCAATAGCCTAGCTATTATTCAACCGCTTCTTCTCCCCTTGTTCGATAACTGTTGAGACACCTACTTATTATATTCCATGCTTTTAGGGTAGCACCTTCAAGCGTTTTTTAGCTATAACCTGCGTTTATTGCATGTATAACCGCGCAAGGTGAGTTAGCACAACAAGGGGACGGTTTTGAAAAGGTGAGGCGTGAGGGGTAATGGTAACTTCCCGCTACTTCTTATCGTTCAAAAGCCCTCAAACTCCCTTTTCATCGTTGTTTGTGACCTCGGGTCATGGATGGTAATATGAAAATAGCCTGCGCGATTGGCGGCTTAATAGAATATACTGCTCGCCGCCTGCGCATGGGCAACACCGGCAGCTTGCCTCGTGGCTCAAGGGGTACCGCGCGGACTTCCCGTCCATGGGAAGACGCGCGCTGCGCATGGGCAGCTACTATTCCAGCAGAATATTCCCGGCCTGCCGGTACCAGGGCATTCTTTGCACCAGCCATTCATCATCCAGCATTCCCTGTAATCCGCCCAAGCTCACCCGCTTTTTCAGCAAAGTAAGCAAACTCCCCATACCACTGCAATCTCCCACTAGCTGTATCCCTGCCAGGCAATCATCCCGCAACAGAAAGCGATAATAGCCCGGCTTTAAGTCCCGTTCTTCCACCTTAAAATCATGGTCCTTGAGACCGGCAGCGATAGAGCCTACCGAAACAAAGGTCTTATCATAAATCTCTTCCACTACCACATCGAAAGCACCCTCATATTCGGTCCCGATTCCACATATATTCATGGCCGCTATTTCTCCTTGACGCTTGGCGCTAGGCCAAAGCAGACTCAAACGGGGTTCCCCACTCATCATATCAAAAGATTCGATACAGTCTCCGGCGGCAAATATATCCGGTAAATTGCATTCCATACGCTTATTAACCTTAATACCTCCGAGTCCCCCGATCTCTACACCAGCCTCCCGGGCCAGCTCCACATTCTGCCTGACTCCGATGGCCCAGATTATAGTGTCGCATCCGATTTCGCGCTTATCGGTAATGATTCCCTCGACCTTTGTTTGGCCGCTGACCTCCAATACTTTTTCTCCGCAATGTACGGTTATACCGTTTTCCTCCAACAAATCCCTCAGCATTCCAGCCGGTTTGCCATCCAGAAAACGGGGCATAAGGCTTTCCATCAACTCGATCAAATACACCTTTTTGCCTTGTAATTGCATAGCTTCAGCCATTTCCACCCCGATGTTACCGGAGCCCACTACCACAACCCGTCGGGAAGGGTGCGATACAATCTTATCCAAATCACTGACCGATTTGACTACAAAATTTCCGTCCAAATCGGCCCCCTTAAGCGGCGGGACAATAGCCCGGCTCCCCGAGGCCAGTATTAATTTATCATAAGGAATAAGTTCGTTTCCTAGCAACAAAGCCCTATCCTCAGGAACAATTTTCCCCACCCGGCTACCGAAAAGGGTCTTAATTCCTAAATCAGCATAATCCTCGGCACTTTTCAGGAAAAGCCCGGAACGAGGAATCCACCCGGCCAAATAATCCGGCAAGGCGCAAGCAGAATAGGCAGGAAATTCCTCCTGGGATATCATTAAAATCTCCGCTGCCTGGTCTAAGTCTCTAATAGTCTCCGCTGCCTGGTTACCAGCAGCACCATTTCCTATTATAACGACTTTCATACTCTCACTCCCCCCGTAACGGCGTCACCCACTTCCTCCCTTTTACGAGAGATGCCCTCTGCCACCGTAATATAAGTCAAGGCTTTCTGAGGGCAGTATTTGACACAAGCGGGGTCCCCCCCACAGAAATCGCAATTAGCCACCACTTCATCTATAAAATTATAGAAACAGGCCCCAAAGGGGCAGGCTATTTCACAAGCGTGGCATCCTATACAAGCCATCTCATTTCTTACCGTCCACCCACTATTTTTATCCTTGGTGATAACATTCATAAGGCAGGCATTAACGCAAGGAGCGGAAACACAATGGGCGCAAAACAGCGGGAGTTGCAGGCCGTATTTCCTGTCTTCTATTATCCTTATGCGCGATAGGGCCGGATGCCATTGCCCAGTATGCTGCAAGGCACAGACCAGCTCGCAGATTCCGCATCCATCACATAGGCCCGGTTGGACCAGCAACCTTTTATTCATTTCCTCATCCCCCCGTAGCATATAAACCAGCCAGGCATCCCCACACGACTTCCTAGTTTTTTCTGCTTGCATCTTATCCCCAATATCAGCGGATGTCAACTGTTAATTTGTGTACCAACTAATTTTTCACTCCAAGCTGGGCTGCATTATTACAGTAAGTTTTATGCTTTATCGCGAAGTGAATAAGGCTACCATTGTAAGATTACCGGTGGGTACAAAAAACCCCTAAAACACAAAACCACTCCCGAAATAGGTAATTTCAGGAGTGGTATAAAGCGAACCTGCGGAGCCGAACTACCGCAAATATTTTCCCCGCTATTTTCCCAGCAAAATAATAAAACGGCAAAGCTCCTCAACTTCATCAAAACTAAAACAGGGCAGATTATCCTCTATAGCGAAATCCGCTACACGGGCAACTATATTTTCCGCGTTTATTAGTTCCCGGCTTATGGCCTGGCGCAATACTTCAATCTTTGGGTGAGGTTCCCTTTTATAGCCTTCAGTAATTACCAAATCTACTGCGCAGGGAATTTGCGTAATAATGTCTTGCAAACCTGGTTCCTTTTCATGTCTTAGGTAGCAGATAGATTGGCTGGGCGAAATAGCGCTGACTACTTCGGCCCCAGCACTGAACAACAGATCGGAGTCGTGTTCCCCGTCTGTATCTAATACATGAGAGGCGTGCTTAATTACGGCTACCTTTAGACCTTTTTGGGTTAATTCTTCTATTACCCGCCTCAATAATGTTGTCTTGCCAGAATCATGCCTACCGATAAATGTTATTATTTTCATATTACCCTCCATGGCCAACGACCACAAATAGTGATGGAACAGGGTTTAAGATTCCTCGCCAGCTCGGAATGTCTAACGCCCCTGTCATGGCAAGGCACATCATCCCACTAGCTTCCGGGCTGTTTCGCGGGCCTTAGCCAATACCTCGCGTTCATCGAAAGTCTTGATTTCCCGGTTTTCCATCACAATTTCCCCATTAATTATAACCGTTTTTACATCACTCGCCTGAGCAGAATAAACGATGTTCGCTAACAGATCATAGCAAGGTATCATGTGGGCTTCCGTCAAATCCATAATAATCATATCCGCCCGAAATCCCGGCTGCAACCGCCCAAGTTCCGCTCCCATCCCCAAGCTTATACCACCGTTAGCCGTAGCCATCTCCAGGGCTTGGTAAGCCGGCAGGACCGTAGGGTCCATTTTATTAACTTTATGTAAAAGAGCGGCACTGCGCATCTCCTGCAACATATCCAGATTATTGTTGCTGGAAGCCCCATCAGTCCCCAAGGCTACCGCTATACCGCTTTCCAGCATGAGCGGTACCGGAGCTATACCACTAGCTAGTTTCATGTTACTTTCCGGATTGTGAGCCACTCCCACCTTGTTCTCCCGCAATATCCCGATTTCTCCCTCATCGAGATAAACGCAATGAGCCGCCAGAACCTGCCGCCCCCGAAAAAGTCCTAGTGTGGCTAAATGGGCAACCGGTGTTTTCCCATATTGCCGCCGTATATTCTCATATTCTCCCGGGGTTTCCGCCACATGAATATGTATACCTGTCTGTAATTCATCCGCCAGTTGCATAATCCTTTCCAGATAGTCCGGCGAACAGGTATAGGGAGCATGGGGTCCCAGCCAAAAAGAAATCCTGCCGCTGGCCTTTCCCTGCCATTTCCCTACAAGCTCACGGCTATCTTCTAAGGCTTGCTCGCTTTCCGGGCCTGCCCCTATCATCCCCCGGGCTAATACGGCCCTCATACCGCTCAATTCAACCGCCCGGGCCACTTCGTCCATACAGAAATACATATCGTTAAAAGTAGTGGTACCTGATTTAATCATCTCTACTATGGCCAGCATACTGCCCCAATAGATATATTCGGGAGTCAGTTTCGCCTCCAGAGGCCAGATTTTGCTTTCCAACCATTCCATCAGAGGCAAATCATCAGCATAGCCCCGTAATAGGCTCATGGCTGCATGGGTGTGGGCATTAATAAAACCGGGAAGTAACACCTGGTTTTCACCGTTGATTATACGATCATATTTCCCTTCCGGGGCTTTCCCCTCTCCTAGTTCTTTGATGAAGGCACCTTCTATTGACAGGTAGCCTTTCTTAATAAAGGAATCGACTCCTATCATAGGAATGATGCTGAAATTTTCTAAAAGAATCCTCACTTATATTCCTCCTATTAATCAACCCGGCAAAAGGGGAACCTTTTCCTGCCCATAATTCTGAAAAGCCTGGCGCAGGCTTAAAATATCCTCCGCCCGCAGGGAATGCAAAGGCCCCAGAATCCGCGAATAAATAGCGATACGAGCTGTGCGTTCGGCGACCAGACAAACCTGCAAAGCCTCAGCCAAATTCCCCCCTAACCCCAATAGTCCGTGATTGGCCAACAACACCGCCTTTTTGTCTTTGCCCAATGCCTTAATAGCATTTTCCGCTAATTGTTGGGTGCCGCAAAGGGCATAGGGAGCTACCCTAATCTCATGCCCGATTACCTGGGCGGCTTCTTCCAGGATTACCGGGATATTCTGCCGGGCTACTGCAAAAGCTGTAGCATAAATGCTATGCACATGCACAACCGCATTTGTTTCCGGCCTTTTTTTATATATCCCCAGATGCAGCGGGCTTTCCACCGAAGGTTTATATTGACCACTTAGAACCTTACCTTCCTTGTCCAACAGGACCATGTCTTCCGCTTCCATCTCATTATAATCCATCCCGCTGGGGGTAATGAGCATCAAACCCGGCCCGGGCACCCTGGAGCTTACATTTCCCCAGGTCCCGCTTACCATTCCCGAGGAAAATATCTCCCGGGCAATCCGTAAAAGTTCATTTCTTTCTTGCAGGTGCTGCAAGCTAAACATCTCCCCTAAGCCATGTTTTAATAGTAGCATCAAAAGGAGGCCGAATAATACCTCTTTCACAAATGATAGCTGTTATCAAATTCGCCGGAGTAACATCGAAAGCCGGATTGAATACAGCTACATCCGGCACCGTCAGGTATTGACCTTTAATAGTCCTCACCTCTTCGGCTCTGCGTTCCTCTATCGGGATATCGCTACCCTTTTTAACATTCCCGTCAAAGGTAGACAAAGGAGCTGCTACATAGAAAGGAATCCCATGATATTTGGCTAATATCGCCAAGGAATAGCTGCCTATTTTGTTAGCGGTATCACCATTAATAGCGATACGATCGGCCCCGGTTATTACTGCATCCACCTTCCTCAAACTCATCATATAGCCTGCCATATTATCTGTTAATAAAGTAACCGGGATATTATCCTGCCGAAGCTCCCAAACCGTCAACCGGCTCCCTTGCAAGACCGGCCTGGTTTCACAGGCCCAAACCATTTCTATCTTATTCCGGCGGGCGGCCGAGCGGATAACCCCTAAAGCGGTACCATAACCGCAGGTAGCCAAGGCCCCGGCATTGCAGATAGTCATAATTCTGGAGCCTCCGCCTAGCAGTTCCTGGCCCCTCTCCCCGATGGCTTTATTAACCTCAATGTCCTTTTCATAAAGGCTCTGAGCCTCCTGCAGCATAGCAGCAGCCAATTCCTTGGTAGCCAGGTGGGAATTCTCCCGGTAAACCTTTTCCATCCTCTCCAAAGCCCAAAAAAGGTTGACTGCCGTGGGCCGGGATGCCGCCAAAAGCCCCTTTACTTCGGAGAAATAGGCCTCCCTGGAGGATTCATCTCCGGAATAATGTAAAAAGGCCACGGCCAACCCGAAAGCGGCCATAACGCCTATAAGCGGGGCCCCCCGGACTTTTAACTCCCGGATGGCTGTTGCCACTTCTTCCGGGTTATTGCATCTTTCGTAAATCATTTCTCCCGGTAAACTATTCTGGTTCAGTATCATCAGGGCCCCATCTTCATAATACAGATTTCTAATCATTTTATAACCCCGGGTTCATCCAGTATTTTTCGACAGTTACAGCTTTTATCGTCCGAAATATATTTGAGGCTTTTCATCATTAGGTTTCTGGCCATCTTTATATTTTTTCTCATTAATAACAGTACCTCGCTATGGGTTAAGATGCCGGTGGTTATCCCCGCCGCAAAATTTGTCACTATTGCTAAAGTAGCGTAGCAAATACCTAGTTCCCGGGCCAAGCACACCTCAGGAACACTGGTCATGCCCACCAGTTGCCCCCCCAATTGCTTGAACATCATAATCTCCGCCGCCGTTTCAAAACGCGGGCCTTCGGTGCAAACATAAGTGCCGCCATTTTGTAATTCTATCCCTTGTTCTTCACCCGCCCGTACTAATGCGCCCCTCAGCCCGGGACAGTAGGGCAAGGTCATATCACAGTGGACTACCCCCATTTCTCCGCCTTCGTAAAAAGTGTCGTGGCGGCCTTTAGTAAAATCTAAGAACTGGTCCGGCAGGACGAATTGCCCCGGCTTAAATTCAAAGTGCAATGAGCCTACTGCAGCGGTGGCTAGGATATTCTTGATTCCTAGTTGCTGTAAAGCCTTGATATTGGCACGGTAATTGATTAAATGTGGCGGTACGCTATGATCCAGTCCGTGCCTGGGGATAAAGGCCACTTCTATCCCATCGCATTTCCCTACAGAAACGTTTACATTACCATAGGGGGTCTTTTCTACGACCTCCCTGACATCTCCTAAAAGGTGGGGGTCATAGACCCCTGTCCCCCCGATTACTGCAACATTTAACAATGTATAGTTCCTCCTTTTTATCTGCATGGGTTGTTGTATAGTAAGGCGTGAGGGCTTTCCCCTCACGCCTCACGCCCCACCCTACTCGGAAGCAAAAAGCGCCTCGGTAAAGATCTGGGGAGAAAAGTCGCGCAAATCCTCTAAATCCTCGCCGATACCCACGAGTTTTACCGGAATCCTGAGTTCCTTCTCCACCGCCAGTATGATTCCGCCCTTGGCCGTCCCGTCCAGCTTACTGAGAATAAGCCCGGTAACCCCGGTTGCTTCCTCGAATATCTTTGCCTGGCTGATGGCATTCTGCCCCGTGGTAGCATCCAATACCAACAACACCTCATGCGGAGCAGCCGGTATTTCCCTTTGAATAATATTCTTAATCTTGCTAATCTCTTTCATAAGATTAGCTTTATTCTGCAGCCTCCCGGCGGTATCAATTATCAGGATATCCGCCCGCCGGGCTCGGGCCGCATGCATCGCATCAAACACCACCGCACCAGGATCAGACCCTTCTTGGTGTTTAATTATTTCCACCCCGACCCGCTCCGCCCAGATATCGAGCTGGTCTATTGCGGCCGCCCGGAAAGTGTCCGCAGCCGCCAACAAAACCTTTTGGCCTTCCTCACGAA
Source organism: uncultured Syntrophomonas sp. (assembly GCA_964422685.1). GTDB lineage: Bacteria > Bacillota > Syntrophomonadia > Syntrophomonadales > Syntrophomonadaceae > Syntrophomonas. Next base: position 9,387 of record CAYRCG010000078.1, read on the forward strand.
AACGATATGCCAGCTTGGCGATGGAAGTGGTTTTGCCGGCTCCGTTGACCCCTACCACCAACATAACCGTCAGTTCCCCCGGAGAAATGTTTAAGGGCACATCGTTATATTCCAGAAGCTTCTGGACCTCTTCCTTTATTAGGTCTAAAACCCCGGAGGATTCGTTAATTTTCTGCTTTTTAGCCGCCTTTTTAATATTATCCACTAATTCGATGGTAGTATTTACACCGACATCAGCTTGAATAAGGATTTCCTCTAATTCCTCCCAGAAGTCATCATCTAATTTCCGGGAACTCTTTACCAGGGCCTCTATTTTTCCGATAGTGTTATCGCGGGTTTTGCTCAGACCTTTTTTGAGTTTGTCCAATAGATTCCATTTGCTCTTGATACCGGTTTCCTTTTTCGTATCTTCTTCCCGCTCCTCACTTGCCTCTTGAGCTTGGTCTGATAGTTCCCCGTCCTTTGCTGCTCCGGGTTCCTCATCCCCCTTTTTAGCCTTAAAGCGCTCGAAAAAGCCACCGCGGGCGTTCTCCTCCAGCAAAGGGGCGGACAATGCGTCCCCAGTTGTTCCCTCCTGCTGGCTTTTTTCTTCCGGCAAAGTCCCCCCTACCGGCGCGATTTCCAGTTCCGGCCCAGGCTCTCCCTCTGGCGCAGTGCCGGCAACTTCCTGTTCCGCTTTAACCTCTTCCTGCAGTTCCTTATCCTTCTTTTTCACTTTAAAACGATCAAAAAATGCCACTTTCCTTACCTCATCCCCTGAATATTTTA
>CAYRCG010000079.1:0-7969 GCA_964422685.1 uncultured Syntrophomonas sp.
ATCCATGCTTCGCCAATCGCTCGCTGGTATATTCCTATCGCGCCGCCCCGCGTCATTCCGAGCTTGCGAGGAATCTTCCCCCCGCAAAGCATATTACCCTAGGGGAAGATTGCCACGTCGCTCCGCTCCTCGCAATGACAATCAAGCTGTCATTCCAGGCGACCCCCGTCATACCGAGCCTGCCGCCCCGCGTCACTCCGAGCCTGGCGGGGAATCTTTACCCCGAATGCTATTTGGTCTCCTTCAGCCAAGGCATCATAGCCCTTAGCTCGCTCCCCACCTCTTCTATCAGATGCTCCCGGTTTTGCCTTTTCAGGGCATTAAAACGCGGACGCCCTACCAAGTTCTCCAAAAGCCAGCCTTTGGCAAAACTTCCATCCTGAATATCCTGCAGGGCTTCGTACATAGCATATCTCACTTCTTCCCCGATTATTTCCGGACCCTTGGTGTAATCTCCCCACTCAGCGGTATCGCTGATGGAATAGCGCATATAGCTCATACCACCTTCATACATCAGGTCCACGATGAGCTTTAGTTCATGCATACATTCAAAATAGGCGATTTCCGGCTGATAGCCTGCTTCCACCAAGGTTTCAAAACCGATTTTCACCAGTTCCGTCACCCCGCCGCAAAGGACACATTGTTCGCCGAATAGATCGGTTTCTGTTTCTTCCTGGAAGCTGGTTTCTATTACCCCAGCACGAGTGCAACCTATGCCGCAAGCATAGGCTAAGGCCAGCTCTTCTGCCTTGCCGCTGTAATCCTGCTCCACTGCCACCAATCCTGGAACACCGGCGCCTTTTACATACATACGGCGCACTAGATGACCGGGACTTTTGGGTGCCACCATAAATACATCCACAAAGGCCGGAGGTACAATCTGCCCAAAATGGATATTAAATCCGTGGGAAAAACCCAAAGCATTGCCTTCTTTGAGATAGGGCTTGATCTCTGAATTATATACCCTAGCCTGCACTTCATCCGGTAGCAGTATCTGTATCACATCTGCCGCTTGGGCCGCTTCCGCCACACTCATCGGGGTTATTCCCGCATCAATCACCGCCTGCCACTCTATTTCACTGGCTTCATCAAAGGGTTTCCTTAAGCCTACCACAACCTTAAGTCCGCTTTCTTTAAGGTTTTGCGCTTGGGCATGTCCCTGGGAACCAAATCCCATAACTGCAATGGTTTTCCCCTGCAGATTTTCCAGGTTAGCATCAGCATCATAAAACATTTTAGCCACTAAAACTACCTCCTTTAATTTTGTTTCAAATTATCTTTATTTGCCCCCGCGAATCATGGCAATTTTGCCGGTACGCACCATTTCAATTATGCCAAAAGCCCGCAGGGAATCTTCTATGGCTTCGATTTTTCTGTAATCCCCGGTTACTTCTATAATCAAAGAATCCCTACCGATATCTACTATGCGGGCTCTAAATATATCAACTATCTGTACAATCTCGGCCCGGACACTATTATCGGCTTTCACCTTGATTAATACCAATTCACGCTCTACTGCCCGGGCATCAGTAAGATCATTTATTTTAATCACTTCGATAAGTTTATATAATTGCTTGATTACCTGTTCGATTATCCGGTCATCGCCGGTGACTTCTATGGTAACACGGGAAATCGCCGGGTCTTCCGTGGTGCCTACCGCTAGGCTTTCAATATTGTAGCCTCTGCGGCGAAACATAGTGGTGACCCGAGTCAAAACCCCGGGACGGTTTTCTACAGTAATCGCCAAGGTATGTTTCTTCATGATCACTCACCCCCCAGCATGTTCATAATAGAGCCACCCGGTGGCACCATAGGATAAACATCTGCTTCTCTTTCTACCCAGAAATCCAGGACTACCGGGCGATCTTTAACCCGTAAGGCCTCCTCTAAGGCTTCCCGGACCTGAGAGGTTTCTTTAATCCGCCGTCCTATCGCCCCATAGGCTTCAGCTACTTTTACAAAATCCGGCTGGTGACTCATATCGGTGAAAGAATAGCGGCCTCCATAGAATAAACCCTGCCACTGCCTGACCATCCCCAGGAATTGGTTGTTTAAGATGCAGATAATAACCGGGAGGCGGTATTGCACGGCTGTGCCTAATTCTTGTATGTTCATCTGAATGCTGCCATCTCCGGCAACGTCAAAAACCGGTAGTTCCGGGCAGGCGATTTTAGCCCCGATAGCCGCCGGGAACCCGTACCCCATAGTTCCTAACCCCCCTGAACTTAAAAAGGTGCGGGGATGTTTGTATTGGTAATACTGGGCTGCCCACATCTGGTTTTGTCCTACCTCAGTACAGATTATAGCCTCCCCTTGGGTTAAAGAATGAATCTCTTCAACGATATGCTGGGGCATTATTCTTCCTTCCGAGGATTCCCCATAGCGTAAAGGGAATTCTTCCTTCCAACGGTCGATGGTCTCATGCCATTCTCTTAATTCCTCCGGTTCTATGTTATCCAAGCGCTGATTTATAGCTGCCAGCACTTCCTTGACCTGTCCTACTATAGGCACTTCTACTTCTACATTTTTCCCTATTTCGGCAGCATCTATGTCAATATGAATCACCCGCGCGTGAGGGGCGAAGGTATCGATCTTTCCTGTAACCCGATCATCGAAGCGCACTCCGATGGCGATCAGGAGATCGGATTCCCCGATAGCATAGTTGGCGTAACGGGTTCCGTGCATACCCAACATGCCTAGCGATAGATAGTTGTTGCCGGGAAATGCGCCCATCCCCATCAAGGTAGTGGTTACCGGTATCTTCCTCTTTTCCGCCAGCTCCCTCAGTTCTTCCGCTGCATCGGAGGCAATCACCCCTCCACCGGCGTAGATTACCGGACGGCGGGCTTTTTGAATATAATCAACCGCGGTAATTACCTGGTTAGAATTGTACCCCTTCATCACCCGGTAACTCCTTATGGATACGGCCTCCTCCGGGTATTCGAATTCTATTTCCCTTTCCATTACATCCTTGGGCAAATCAACTACCACCGGACCGGGGCGGTTGGTCTGGGCAATATAAAAAGCCTCCTTAACCGTTTGGGCCAGATCTTCGGTCTTCCTGACTAAATAATTATGTTTAGTTATGGGCAGGGTTATACCGGTTATGTCTGCTTCCTGAAAGGCATCTTTGCCAATTAATGTACTTCCCACCTGCCCGGTAAAACAGACCAGGGGGATGGAATCCATGTAGGCGGTAGCTATTCCTGTAACCAGATTGGTTGCCCCAGGACCTGAGGTGGCAATGCAAACACCGACCCGACCGCTTGCCCGGGCATAACCATCAGCAGCATGGGCTGCCCCCTGTTCATGACGAGAAAGGATGTGCCGGATATCCGATTTGTAAAGGGCATCATAAATGGGTAAGACTGCCCCGCCTGGGTAACCGAATACGGTATCAACTCCCTCCCTTTGCAAACACTGCAATAAAATCTCGGCTCCTCTTAATTTCACCTGGCTCACCTCCACTTTGTTTTGTATAAAATAATAGCGGGCTTTTGATGGCCCGCTATCATTGCCGATTATAATGGGTTAGTCCCTAAATACGGCCCCCGTACTGGCTGATTGTACCATCCTAGCATATCGTTTCATATATCCGGTTTTTATGCGGGGCTCGGGGACTTTCCAAAGCAGCCCTCTTTTTTCCAAGATTTCCTCATCAACTATAAGGTCCAGCCGGCAGGCTGGAATATTTATTCGAATAAGATCCCCTTCCTCCACCAGGGCTATTAATCCTCCAGCCGCAGCTTCGGGAGATATATGGCCAATAGAAGCTCCGCGAGTAGCTCCAGAAAAGCGGCCGTCAGTAATCAGGGCCACTTCCTTATCCAAACCCATTCCCGCTATTGCCGAGGTGGGAGTCAGCATTTCTCTCATCCCCGGTCCTCCTTGTGGCCCTTCATAACGGATAACTATAACATCACCGGCTTTTATCCGGTTATTAAGTATAGCCTCCACCGCTTCTTCCTCGCTATCGAAAACCCGGGCGGGTCCTTCGTGCACCATCATCTCCGGAGCCACAGCCCCCTTCTTTACCACAGCCCCTTCTGGAGCCAAGTTGCCAAAAAGTATAGCTAGGCCCCCGCTTTTGCTGTATGGCTCCTGTGGAGAACGAATTACCGAATAATCTCGCACCGGTACGGCTGCGAAGTTGTCCGCTACACTACCGGCAGTTACCGTGATACAATCCCGGTTTATTAAACCCTCTTTATCTAATTCGTTAAATAAGGCTTGTATCCCGCCTGCCCGGTAAAGGTCCTCTACATGGTGCTCCCCGGCCGGACTGAGTTTACAAAGATAAGGGGTATCGGCACTCAGTTGGTTAAATAGCTCCAAATCTATTTTTACGCCGCATTCCGATGCTATAGCCAAAAGATGTAATACAGAATTAGTAGAACAACCGATAGCCATATCCATGCGGATGGCATTTTGGAAGGCTTCCGGGGTCATGATATCCAGGGGCCGTATATCTTTCTCTAAAAGTTCCATTACTTTCATTCCCGCTTGCTTGGCTAGGCGGATACGCTCAGAATATACTGCCGGTATAGTTCCGTTACCAGGCAGACCCATGCCTAAAGCTTCTGTCAGGCAATTCATGGAGTTAGCGGTAAACATACCAGAGCAAGAACCGCAGGTGGGGCAACCGCAGTCTTCCATAATTTTGATTTCCTCCGGCTTCATATTCCCCGCAGCAACTGCTCCTACCCCCTCAAATAATTGGCTCAGGCTAATATTCCTATCCTCGAATTTCCCAGCCAACATAGCGCCGCCGCTGACAAAAACTGCGGGCAGATTCAAACGGGCTGCTGCCATCAGCATTCCCGGAACGATTTTGTCACAGTTGGGGATAAACACCAAGGCATCAAAAGCATGGGCTGTCGCCATTATTTCCACACTATCAGCAATCAATTCCCGGCTGCCCAGGGAATACTTCATTCCTATATGGTTCATGGCAATACCGTCACAGACGCCAATAGTATGAAATTCGAAAGGAGTCCCCCCCGCTAGGCGCACACCAGCCTTCACTGCCTCCGCAATTTTATCCAGGTTGATATGGCCCGGCACTATTTCATTCCAAGAATTCACTATACCTACCAGGGGGCGATTTATTTCTTCATCGGTCAAGCCCAAAGCTTTTAGCAGTGAGCGATGCGGGGCTTTTTCCAGACCCTTTTTCACCATATCGCTTTTCATCTTTTCCATTCCTTTCGCTATATGACGCAAAACACAATTAATTATTTATCCCCATGCAAATTTTAACCCTTTTGCGGGTTAGGGGTTAGATGCTTTCCCCACATTATACCACGATTATTCAAAAATCAATGCCTCCGGCTCCTTAACGCTTTCTCTAAACTGCTGCAACAGTTTATGAAATAGCGGTCCCGGCCGACCATCGGCTATTATTCTATCATCTACTTTTACCACCGGAATCAGTTCTGCCGCCGTTCCGGTCAAGAATACCTCATCCGCTACAAAAACATCGTAGCGAGTGAAGGTAGTTTCCTGGACCTCGATACCTTCTTTCCGGGCTATGGCAATTACCTCGTTACGGGTCACACCTTCGAGAATACCCAGATGCGTGGCGGGGGTTTTAAGTATGCCATTTTTCACTATGAAAATATTGTCCCCGGTGCACTCGGCTACATAGCCTTCCTGGTTCAGGAGGATAGCCTCGGGAACCCCGGCCATGTTAGCTTCAATTTTAGCCATAATGTTATTTAGATAGTTTAGAGATTTTACGCGCGGATTAACCCCCTCGGGACCATTCCGGCGGGTTGGAACAGTAATAACCTCCAGGCCCTTTTCATACATTTCCTCGGGATAGATGCTGATAGTAGAAGCGATACATGCCACGGTAGGAACCGGGCACTTGCGAGGATCCAGACCCAGATCGCCTTTGCCCCGGGAAACTACCACCCGGATATAGGCATCCTTTAAGCCATTCTGGCGGCAGCTATCCAGGATAATTTCCGACATCTGCTCCTTCTCTACCGGAATTACCAGGTTTATAGCTTTAGCCGAATCATAAAGACGGTCAACATGTTCTTGCAAGCGGAAGACACTGTTGTGATAAGCCCGGATTCCTTCGAAGATACCGTCACCATAGAGATACCCATGGTCAAAAACCGATATCTTGGCCTCCTCCTCGTCCACAAATTTTCCATCAAGGTAAATCTTCAAACCCATTACCAACACCCCTATTTTGATATTTTTATTGAATTTTGATTACAAAGTATACTCCACTACATTCGGGGGCTATCCTTCTTAATTAAAAAAGAATATAAAAATACCCTCTCTTCCCCACCAGGGGCGAGAGGGAAATTCCCGCGGTACCACCCTGCTTTGCCACATCAAAATGCGACCTTTTGCAGCATATATCCTAATGCCAGGTTTTTTAACGGATACCCTCATCCGGCAACACCTACTAGGCATATAGCCTTTCAGATAGCAGCTCCGGGATGATCACCACACGGAATTTTGTACCGGTTCCCACCTGATCCGGCTCTCTTTTAGCAAGTGATTCCATATGTCCGTTCCCTTCCTCACCAGTTTGACACTTATTTAATTATCTATTAAGTATATTGAAGGCAAGGGATGCTGTCAATATATTATTATTCCTTTTTTCCCTTTTACCCTTGTTCAATTTTTCGCATGTATTCCTTAAGATTGATCCTTTTCTGCCGTCCAGACATTAAACCCTTCTTTTCCTGCCTGCCGATATTTTTGAACATAGTCCATAACATCCTTTTCCCCTCGTCACTTCGCGAGGCTTCAGACGGACTCATTCCGCTCAGAGTAGCCAGGTGAGAATTGTACCATTTGTTTAGATAGAATTCTTTTAAAACCTTCGTCAACCCGGGGTCTTCTTTGCCGGAATCATTGTATAAAATATCAAAAAAGCCTTCCGTTTTTAGTTCCATACCATCATATTCGAGGTATTCGCGAATACCATCCTCCAAGTTCATACGGGCTTTGTTAAGATCCATCTCGCCAAAGGCAGAAACGCTTAGGTAGCTATGGCTAAGGACGTATTCAGCTAAAAAGGTCGATATGCCATTTCTATCCTCTAGTTGGTAATACACTAGGTAATCATCGCTCACAGCGATTTCTACCAAGGGCATTCCATCCATCCTTTCCCGGACCTTTTTGTAGTCCTTTAGCAGGTAACGGGCGCTTATAAAGCGCATACCATCATCGAATATCTGTTCCGCCTCATCATCAGCCAAAAGGTCTTCAAAACATAGATAATTGCCACCTAGATAGCGATAGGCAGTAAGCAAACTAACCTCGTATTCCCCCCGATAAGTAACCGGAATACCGGAAGGGGAAAAAAGAAGACCATGGATTTCCGTTAAAGCTGATTTATCGCGGGATATTACCACAAACTCATCAGCGTTAATTATCATATCCGCTATTACCCCGGTGAAAAAAGAAACACCTTGGTTAAAATTTACCTCCGAGCAGGTCAGACGCATATGAATGCCATAAGGGAGTTCTTCTATCTCCCTCAGATTGTCTACTTTATCTAAAACCAAAAAAAACTCATCTAAATCAATTATTCCGTACACCCGACAAAATACATTAGCTGCGAGCGGATTCCTTCGGCTAACCTCTGTCGACGGCGGTGGCGGCAACTTATTTATACCCGCTATTGACCAATACCCCGAAGTGTTTTTCTCCAAATGAAAACAATAGGCATGTGGCTCTAGTTCGCTATTATCCAAGGTCAGGGCAGAGGCACTCACCCGGGCATATTTACGGGAAACTAGAGTATCTTCTGCCTGTCCTTCCAAAAGGGTTTTCTCTAGATTCAAAAAGCCCTCAAATTGCTGTAAATCCGGGCGTAGCTCGTCCGCCGTTACGGAAAAAATATAACTTGTATCCTGGTATTTCAAAGCATAAAAAAAGCTGTTTACTAATTGCCGCGCCGTAAGCCGGGTAGATATTCTAAATAAGAGTTCCCTTTTCT
>CAYRCG010000079.1:8069-10143 GCA_964422685.1 uncultured Syntrophomonas sp.
ATCATTTTTTTAATCTCGTTAGCCAGATTTCTTAATATGGCCCTGGGGAAAAACGACTGTTTTTTCTTTTTCATACTGCTCCTCAATAATATTATCTGTTTTGCCTTTACTAGTAATTTATCACTTTACTATCCGTAGCACAAATGGATAAATGAGAAAAGCTGAGGCGAGGAGGGTTATTCCGGCGCCGGAGTGAAATCTGTTCTTTATCACCCAATAAGCAGGAAACTTCTAAAATGGTGGCGAACCAGGTTGAATAAAGCTCTTAGTAAATACATTATATGAATGCATGGTTATATATTTCTTTGTAGTTTGTTAATGTTTGCTAATTACTGTTACCTCTACCCGGTAGCGAATTCGGAAACAGGGGATTGTTATGCGCAGAGTATCAATTTATAATTTAGATCCAGGGATGGCGGTAGCCAGATCCGTAATCGATAGCACCGGACGGATACTTTTGCATGCCGGAGTAAAGATTACTGATAGCTATATCCTAGGACTAGAAAAAGCGGGGGTTATGTCGATTTATATACGGGATGAGCTTTTTGATGATGATACCGATATAAGTGATATAGTTTCCGGAAAAACCCGGTTAGAAGCTGTTAGAACCCTCCGAAATAGCTTTGAATCATTAGAAAAAAACCATCAAATCAACCTTTTCGCCGTAAAAAAAAGCGTGGACAACATAATTGATGAAATAATAGCTAATCCTCAGACCCTAGTCAGTTTAACCGATATCCGTTCTTTCGATGATTATACCTACGCCCATTCGGTAAATGTGGCTATACTAGCGATAATGTGCGGGATAACTTTAAACTATGGGCAAAGCCGACTCAAGGAATTAGGAGTAGGCGCCTTGTTGCACGATATCGGCAAAATAACCGTGGATTTAGACATTCTTAATAAACCTGATGACCTGAATCAGGAGGAATTCGAGGAAATCAGGCAACATACCAAAGCCGGATTTGATATTCTCAAAGAACACCGGGAACTATCTCTCCTTTCCGCCCATGTAGCCCTACAGCACCATGAACGCTGGGACGGGCAGGGATACCCCCGCAGGTTAGCCGGTGAGGAAATACACGAATATGCCCGAATAGTTGCGGTAGCTGATGTTTATGATGCTTTGGTTGCTGACCGGCCTTATCGCCCGGCTTATACCGTCACTCAAGCTACCAGCATCCTGAAACGAATGGCCGGAATGTTTTTAGATCCGCAATGTGTTAAAGCCTTCCTTAGCAATATCGCGGTGTATCCGCTAGGGAGCCTATTAGAGCTTAATACCGGTGAAATCGGCGTAGTGATTGATATCAATCGCAAGGCTCCCGCCCAACCCGTGATAAAGATACTATATGATCAGGATGGGCAGGCGCTTAGCCCTTACGAATTGGATTTATCGAAAAAAACCTCGCATTTAGTTAAAGCTACCCTGGCTGAAGAGCAGATAAGAGGACTTAGAGAACTAAAGCTTCGGCTTTATTAATTGGTATATTTTTTTGTTTTCATCGCAGACTACTATAAGGTGATGAATAATGTTAGTGAAAATTATAAGCCTATTATTAATATTGCTAATTGGCGGCACTTTGCTATATCTGCTGGGATTCAAAGTTTTTCCTGCCTTGTTAAGTAAAAGATGAGAATAATAACCTAAATAATTATCACCCTTTTCGCTCAAAATATGCTTAAAGGAGTGATGGATGTGACTAGGTATAGAACAAGCGACGGAAAGGAAGATATGCGCCAAAAATTTCATTGGTTTGGGGCCATGGCTGTTCCTATTGCCTTTATAAACGGTCTTTTTTTCGGGGGTTATGCTATCCGCAAAATCAGGCAATACTGGGAAGGCGGCCCTATGGATTAAACATACTCCTCCTCTCTCGTGATGAACAAAACGGGGTTTTGCCGAATTAGATATCGGCAAAACCTCGTTTATGCTAATAGATAACCACACTTATAAAGCTCCTAAGTACCTATGAAAAAAAGGTAAGATTCCTCGCAAGCTCGGAATGACACTAGGAGGCTATTTTCATATTAACCCCCATGGTCAGGGACCGCAAACAACGATGAAAAGGGA
>CAYRCG010000080.1:0-10098 GCA_964422685.1 uncultured Syntrophomonas sp.
GTGGATGTGGATTATGTTGTGACTGAATTCGGAATAGCCAGTTTGCGGGGTCGCTCTATAAGGGAAAGGGTGAAAGAACTAATAAATGTCGCTCATCCGAATTTCCGCGACTATTTAAGAAGCGAGGCAAAACGCCATATGATATGGTAGAGGGTGATTGATGCTCCCTGCGATCGCTGTTGGGAAGGTAGCCTAGGATGATACCTCACTCCTTACCCCTCACGCCTCACCTTTTTCACATTGGGGCGGTGCGATATGAATATACAAGTGAGCGATTGGCGAAGCATGGATGCAACACCCAGCGAAGCCGAGTAGGCGAAGGGGGGCTAGCGACAGGACGTCGCGGGCACGCCACCTCCTATGGACGGGGGATTGGTGCAGTACACCAGAAGATATTCTTATGGCTTAGGCATAGTGGGGAAATTGAATTCTGTAATTTCTGTTCCACTGGGGAGTTCGAACATAGAATCAGGGACCCCTTCTATTTTGAGGTTGCGGTATTCCATAACGGCTTTTTCGCCGCCGTGGATGGACTCTATGCGCAGGGGCAGGCCGTTCTCCTCCCAGAGCCAAACCTTGGCAGTTCCCGCATTATCCTCAGTATACTCATAAACCAGGCACATCTTTCCATCGACAGTATCCTTACCGATATATTTCATCTTTTCCGGTTTCATAGCATCTAGGTTTTCCTGTGGGGAACTAGAACCGTCTTGTTGTGACATAGATATGTCCATTTTGGTAGCAATCTTTTGTTCCGGGAGGTAAACATAAGCTACACCGGCTGCGTTATCAATTATATTTACAATCTTACCGCCTTCTTCCGGATTATCAATTTCACTACGCATTTTATTTGCCTTTATCCAAGTCTTGGCATGCATTGTCTGCTCCCCAATCCGACTTTCGCTATCAAAGGACATTTCGTTTATGGACTTACCTTTGGCCAATAAATCCTGCGGTAGTGGTGCCTTCTCCTCCGATTTGCTATTAGTCTCTTGAGATTCACCGGCTGTCTTACCGGTTTGGGCTGTCGAGCTGCATCCGGCTAAAAGGGCTGAAAACAAGAACAGGGTTAGCAGGCATGGGATTAAAAATAGCCTTTTCTTCAATTTAACCATCCTTTCTGTTTCAATTTATTTCATTTATTTACTATATTCGTAGTCTATTTTTCATTTCCTCCTTTTACAAAATATCGGCAGAGAAAAAATATTTTCCGATATACGATGATTGTCCTGAGGTGAATAATAATCCGGGACGAGCAAATAAGCGCCGGGATTATTAGCTTATGTTATAATTAACTTTGATTGATATATCGGAAAGGGAGGGATTAACTATCTCTTTATCACGTAATGATCCCTGCTGGTGTGGGAGCGGAAAGAAGTATAAAAGATGCCATATGGAACGGGACCTTGTCCTGGATGATTTTAAAAGAAAAGGCATTCCAATCCCAAGCAGAAGGTTAATAAAAACGGAAGCGCAGATAGAGGGCATTCGTAAGAGCAGCCAGTTGACCAAAAGAACCCTTGATTTAGTGGAGGAAAGGATTCGAGCGGGAATTACTACTTCACAGATAGATCGGTGGGTTCATGAGGCCTTGACAGAAGCGGGGGCCTATCCGGCTACGTTAAACTACCAGGGTTTTCCTGCCAGTGTTTGCACCTCTATAAATGAAGTAATCTGTCACGGGATTCCCGGTGAAAGAACTCTAGAAGATGGTGACATCATAAATGTAGATATTACCTCGGTATTGGATGGTTATTATGGAGATGCTTCGCGCATGTTCATGATAGGCGAAGTTACGGAGGAAGCCGAAAAGCTAGTACAGGTAGCCCGGGAATGCCTTTACCTTGGGATTGGTCAGGTTAAACCCTTCAATCGTATCGGGGACATTGCTTTTGTCATAGAACAGTACGCCAATAAGCATGGCTTTTCGGTAGTAAGGGACTTTGGTGGGCACGGGGTGGGGTTAGAATTCCATGAGGATCCCTTTGTGCAACACTATGGTCCCCGGGAAAATGGTATGTTGCTGGTTCCTAATATGGTTTTCACTATTGAGCCTATGATCAATGTAGGAACCTATCGTTGCCGGAAGCTGGATGATGGGTGGACTACGGTAACAGCGGATAATTCCTTATCTGCTCAATGGGAACACACCGTGAGGGTAAGCGAAACCGGGGTGGAGATATTGACGGAGTAGGTTAGTCCCATCAGTACTTACGGCCCTCGTCTATGGGGGTTATGAATGGTTCAACTTGATAACATACGAGGGGGTTAAAGATGAAAAAACGGAATCCCGCGATATTGATAGCACTAAGCCTATTTGTGCTTTTGCTTATCCCGTTCATTTTGGCTATACCGGCCACCGATGCAGCGGACAATGATTATCTGCAAAAAACCATGCAGTTTATCGAAAAGCATTATTATTTTGAAACCGACCAGGAGCATGTTACCCAGGGTGCCCTCAAAGGTATGTTCCAAGGTCTCGATGACTATAGCGATTTTTTTACCCGCGACGAAGCCCGAGCGATGCTGGAGTCGGTTGAAGGCAACTATGAAGGTATAGGGGTGGCTCTGTCCAAAGTTGATAATTATATCGTTATAACCCGGGTATTTCCTTCCTCCCCGGCGGAAGCTGCCGGGCTGCTGTCAGGGGACCGGATAGTAGCGCTGGATAAAAAGGATGTAACGAATTCTTCTGTGGAACAAATAAGCACAATGATTAGGGGTCCCCGAGGCAGTTTTATCAGCCTGGGAATATTGAGAAACAGCGATAAGCCTGCTTTGGAGTTCAGGGTTAAAAGGGACGGTATCAAGGTTAATCCCGTCCGTTATGAAAACCGTAACGGGATAGGATACATAGCTATTGACAGCTTTAACTCCAATACCGCCGAGTTTTTGAACGCTGCTTTAGATGTCGCAAAAAAGGATGGCATAAGCAGGCTGGTGCTGGATTTGCGGGATAATCCCGGGGGTGAAGTCGGCCAGGCGGTAGCGGCAGCCCGCCGCTTCGTTCCGGCTGGCCCCATAACAACTATTAAATTTAAATCAGCGGCTAGTAAGGATAAGGTTTATACTTCGGAATTAACTGCCCCCCCCTATAAATTAGCGGTTTTGGTTAACAGCATGAGTGCCAGTGCCGCGGAAATACTCGCTGCTGCTATACAGGATTCCGGCGCCGGAGTGCTTGTGGGAAGCAAGACTTATGGCAAAGCCAGGGTACAGGCCATCATCCCTTTGCTCAGCCCGGAAGCCTATCAAAAGTATGGTCTGTTATACCCCGATGCTAGTTTGGACAGCAACGAAATGTATACTCGCCACGGCATTCAGGCCAGTGATCGTGAAATAATGGGCTGGGCTAAGATTACTACCGGCATTTATACTACCCCTTCAGGTAAATATATTGACGGGCAGGGATTGTTGCCGGATATAAAGGTGGCAGATCCCATAGCACTTAGGGGTCTGGAAATAAAAAATCTGTTGCCCTTAGAAAAAGAAAGTAAACCCAGTCTGAACAGCAGCTCCCAGGAGGTTTACCATGCGGAAAAGATTCTTTTCGCCGGTGGTTACGATCTGGATAAGCCGGATATGACTTTGGACAGCAAGACCTTTAATGCCATCAAGAAGTTCCAGCTAGAGCAAAAACTATACCCTTCCGGTATCTTGGATTTTAGCACCCAAGAGGCTCTGAACCAAAAACGCTTGCTTTTACTGCTAGATAACGACCGGCCTTATGCCCGGGCAGTGGAATACCTGCAAGGGAAATAGTGTTATTCTTTGCTTGCAACCCGATAACGGAGGGGCCTGGTGAAAGGAGAAGTCTATGAAGATAATCCATACATCGGATTGGCATTTGGGCTGTAGTCTGCGGGGGCGCAAAAGATACGAAGAATCGGCTGCTTTTCTGGATTGGTTAGGGGACTTGCTAGAGAAAGAAAAAATCGATGTATTATTGATAGCCGGGGATATTTTCGATACTACTACCCCCAGCAACCGGGCCCAGGAATTATATTACCGCTTCCTTTGCCGGGCGGCGGATTCTTTTTGCCGCCATGTAGTTATAACCGCAGGCAACCATGATTCTCCGACTTTCTTGAATGCCCCGCGGGAATTGCTACGTCACCTGCAGGTTTATATAGTGGGGAAGATCAGTGATAATCTGGATGATGAAATCTTATTACTACAGGACGATAAAGGGGAAGCAGAACTAATAGTAGCCGCGGTACCCTACCTGCGTGATCGTGATATACGCAAGGTGGAAGAGGGGGAGAGCCCGGAGGATAAAACCAGTAAATTAGTAGAGGGCATAGGCAAGCACTACGAAGAGGTAGCTAGGCGGGCGGAAGAAATCAGGGCGACCTTACCGGAGAAAGTTCCGGTAATAGCCATGGGACATCTATTTGCGGCTGGGGGAAGCACCGTGGAAGGGGATGGGGTCAGGGAACTCTATGTCGGTTCACTAGCGCAGGTAGGCCATGAGTTTCCGTCGGTTTTTGCTTATATAGCCTTAGGGCATTTACACAGTCCCCAAATGGTTGGAGGGAAGGAAAACTGCCGTTACTCAGGGGCTCCGATTCCTATGGGTTTTGCCGAAGCCCAGCGGGAGAAGCAGGTGTTGTTAGTAGAATTCTGCGATGAACAAATGGAAGTGAGGCCTATTAAGGTTCCGCTTTTTAAAGCCTTACATAGCATTCGGGGAAAACAGGAGGAAATCGAACAACAGTTACGGGGGTTGATATCCTGCCCCCAAAAGGCTTGGCTGGAAATCATTTATGAAGGGGAAAAAATAATCGGCGATTTGCGGGAGCGAATAGAGGAAAAGATAGCAGGCACCGGGCTAGAGCTCTTGCGGCTAAGCGACAACCGCTACTGGAACAACCTCATAAGTTCCGGAGAAAAAGGGGAAAGCCTAAATGAACTGGAGCATAGTGAGGTTTTTCGGCGTTGTTTGGAAACATACGGAGTTGAACAGAAGCAGAGACAAGAGTTGCTGCAGATGTATAGGGAGATTACTAATTCCCTGCTAATGGAAGATAGGCTGGCAGAGTAGGGGGGATTCGATTTGAAGATAAAAAAGATCCGTTTTCAGAACCTGAATTCCCTGGAGGGAGAATGGACAATAGATTTTTCCCATACGGCTTATTCAGCAGATGGTATTTTTGCTATAACCGGGCCTACCGGGGCTGGAAAAACTACTATCCTGGATGCTGTCTGCCTGGCTCTTTACGGGCGTACTCCGCGTCTGGAGCGGGTGAACAAAAGCGGTAATGAGATTATGTCTCGACGTAGAGCGAGCTGTTTTGCGGAAGTGGATTTTACTACCCGGGAAGGCTCTTATCGCTGTCATTGGAGTCAACAACGGGCG
Source organism: uncultured Syntrophomonas sp. (assembly GCA_964422685.1). Classification (GTDB taxonomy): domain Bacteria; phylum Bacillota; class Syntrophomonadia; order Syntrophomonadales; family Syntrophomonadaceae; genus Syntrophomonas. The sequence goes on from CAYRCG010000080.1 coordinate 5,360, forward strand.
CACAAGAACCTAAAGGGGGAATTGCAACCCCCACGGCATGAAATCGCAGATGCCAAGAACGGGAAGGTATTGGAAAACAAGATAAGGGATGTAGCAGCTCGGGTGGAGCAGATCACAGGTATGAATTTTACCCGCTTTACCCGTTCCATCCTGCTGGCCCAGGGAGGTTTTGCGGCTTTCCTGCAGGCCCCGGCGGATGAGCGTGCGCCCATATTAGAGCAGATTACCGGGACCGAGATTTACAGCGAAATATCCGTGAAGGTGCACGAAAAATTAAGGGAGGAAAAGGATATCCTGGAGTTGCTGCAAGCGGGTATAAGCGGGATAAAATTACTCACTGCTGAGGAAGAAAATATTTTGCGCCGGGATATAGAAACCAAATCTATACAAGAAATAGAACTTAAGAAAGATTTAAAAGATTTGCAATCCATCCTGAACTGGTTAGAGCGTACGCAGGGATTGGAAAAGGAAATTGAGGAAATCGAACAGCAAAGCCAGGAATATTTACTAAGAAAAGATTCTTTTCAGGGGGAGGCTTTGCGCTTGGAAAGGGCCCGGCAGGCCGCGGCTTTGGATATCCCCTTCACCCGGCTGCAAGGACTGCGGGATTTACAGAATAACGATTTAAATGAAATAGGGCAAATACATAGAAAATTACCTGAACAGAGTCTATTGCTTGGCCAGACTAAAAAACAATGGGAGAACAGCCGGCAGGAATTCAGCAAATTTAAATCCTTGCGCAAAAGTGAAGGAGAAATAGCTAAAAATGCAAGAGAAATGGACATATTGCTGGAGCAGCAGGCTAAATTAATTAATAGCTGGGAGTTAGCTATCAAAGCCGCCGGGGAGGAATGCGGCGCCTTACAGGAGGAAGTTAATAGCGCGCAAGAGGAAACCCTCGGCATAAGGCAGGTCTTGTCTACTATCGAAGAATACCAACGGGTAAATACGCAAGATAAAAATTTGCTGACCGATATGACCGGGATTATTCGGGTCTTTGAAAGGCTGCAAGGATTGTTTGCCGCCTGGCAGGAAAAGGGCGATGAGTGTCAACAGGCTATTGATGTCTTGCGATCCTTACAAGATGCCGAAAAAGAAATAGCGGCTGTTTATGATAACAACCAAGAATTGCAAATACGGCAATTAGAAGTTATGCAGACGGAGAAAAATAAGCTGCGAAGTTCTTTGCAGGGTCATGAAATAAAATGGTGGCGGGATGAACTGGAGCGGTTAAAGGGGCGGGGCGATAAACTGCAAAGCCTAAAAGAATTAGGGGATAGAATCTTTGGACTGGAAGAAAAGATAAGGTGCGGGCAGGAAACCATAGATTATCTTAGTGCACAGCAAGAACAGCTTTTGGTGGAAATAAAGCAGAGGGAGATGAAAATCGGTCATTTAGAGGCCAAGGCAGAAGAATTACAAACCCGGGTCTTATTACTTAGCCGTATCCGCGATTTGGAAGAGGAAAGGGCCCATCTGGAAGATGGCAAAGCATGCCCATTATGCGGTGCTACCGAACATCCCTATGCTCAAGGCAACATACCCCGGATGGATGAAAGCCAAAAAGAGCTGCAAGAAACGCAGAAGCAACTAAAAGAACTGAGCGAGGATTTGAAAAACAAGGAAAAAGACCAAGGTCGCTTAGGTACGAAACTAGAGCATGAACAGCTCGCTTTCAAGCAGGCGGAAACAGAATTGGACGAAGCCAGAGGATTATATCGGGAGGATCTGCAGGCACTAGGTTTGGGACCACCTGTAGTCAATACCCCAAGTGAGCTGGAGCCCCTGGCGGAAAAAAGCCAGAAGAGCATTGCCTGGCATTCGCGGCAACTTAAAATGATAGAAGAGCTGCAGAAAAATATCGAAGAATTGAATGGTGAATATGACAAAGTCCATACAGCCTTTAACGAAGCAGATAAGGAATTGCAGGCGGCTGTTATGCGCCAAGGACAAGCCGACCGGGAAGAAAAACGTTTACATAAGGAACACCAGGGTTTGGAAAATGAGCTGGAACAGCTACAAAAGGAAACCCTGCGGGAATTAAAGCAATATGGAATCGACGATTTGCCTTGGGAGAAGCTAACGCATATCCGGCAAACCCTAGAGGAAAGGAAAAGGCTTTGGGAAGCCAAGGATAAGGACAAGCAGGAATATGAGCAGATGATGGGCAAGCTACAGAACGAAATACAGCAGAAGCAGCTTCTGCTAAAGGATAAAAGCGCAGCTTTGAAGAGTGGGCAAGAAATATTGGAACAGCAGCTAGAAGAATACCGGCAACAGCGGAAAGCCCGTTTTGATTTATATGGGGAGCGCGACCCGGATGAAGAAGAGGCCCGTATGGATGAAGAGATAAAACTGCTTGAAGAAACGCTGGGGCGGTTTTTTGAAGAATTCCAAGACCTGCAGCACCAACAATTGCAACTGGAAGAACGGGAAAAAAACCTGGCTGATGCTATGCAAAACCGTGCGCCGCAACTGCAAAAATTAGAGGGGGATTTTATCCGGCAGTTGCAGCAGGCCGGTTTTGAACAGGAAAAGGATTATCAGCAGGCCGGCCTTTCCGCAGAGGAAAAGCAGGCTTTGACGCAAAAAGAAGAAGCTTTACAGAACGAAGGCATTGAACTGCAGACCCGCTTGCGAGAGCGCAAGGAAAAATTGCAGGAAGAAAAAGAACAAAAATTAAGTGAAGAGAGCAGGGAAAATTTAGAGAACAGACAGGAACTGGTTGAACAGGAACTTAATGATTTCAGCCGCGAAATCACAATTGCCAACAAAGAACTGGCAGATAGCGAGCAAAACCGCCGGGAAATGCAGGTGCAAATACAACGGCTGCAGGGACAAAAGCAGGAGGTACAGCGCTGGCAGGTATTGCACGATTTAATCGGTTCAGCCGATGGCAAGAAATACCGTAATTTCGCTCAGGGTCTAAGCTTTGATATCATGATAAGCCATGCTAACCAACAGTTACGGAAGATGAGCGATCGCTATATTTTACTGCGCAGTCAGAAAGAAAACCTGGAATTAAAAATAATTGATAATTATCAGGCTGGAGAAATCCGCTCTACCGCCAACCTCTCCGGAGGGGAAAGTTTCCTGGTTAGTTTAGCCTTGGCCTTGGGGCTGTCCCAAATGGCCAGCCGCAAAGTAAGTGTTGATTCACTCTTTTTGGATGAAGGTTTTGGCTCCTTGGATGAAGATGTACTCGATACCGCCTTGAACACCTTAGCCGGACTGCAACAGGACGGCAAGCTGATAGGCATCATTTCTCATGTCCCCGCTTTGAAAGAGCGTATAAGCACCCAGATAGAGGTAATACCCCTATCCGGCGGCCGCAGCATCCTGCGGGGCCCCGGCTGCGATGTATAATGCATAACCTACGATAGCTGCCTGGGCTACGGCCATTAATATCAGATATTACCTAATAAGAGTTAAAAGGTGAGTGAGGTAATTGACCCGGTGTTTGATAGAAGGAATCAGCCATGACGGTCACGGCGTCGGAAGGCTGGATGGCATGGTAGTTTTCATACCCGGAGCCCTCCCCGGGGAAAGCGTTGATATCGAAGTAATTCAGCGTAAAAAGAACTTTGCCCGGGGTCGGCTTAATTTCATAGCTGAGGCTTCGCCGCAGAGGGTTGCCCCACCCTGCCCATACTACTGGCAGTGCGGGGGTTGTTCCTATCAACATAGCAGTTACCGGTTGCAACTAGAGCTTAAAACCCAAGTAGTTAAACAAACCTTGCAAAGACTAGGTAAAATCGATGTGCCGGTTAATCCTTGCCTGGGATCGCACGAAATTTGGGGCTACCGTAACAAGGTGACCTGGCACGGGGTGCCCGGGGAACACGATTGGAAATTGGGCTATTATCGTAGCGATGCCCATGATATTTTACCGGTTGATAACTGTCTATTGATTAGCTCACCCATGCAACAAATCAGTAATGCCCTTAATAATTCATTGCAGAAATATCTGTACCCCCTGTCGATGGTGGAACTCACTGTCAGAGAATCCTCTTTTGATAATGGCCTAATGGCGATCATTTCGGGACCTACATTAGAGCAGGTCCGCACCCTGAACGACACTAATAATCAAGACATTTGCATAATCCATTATGAAAATCAATGTTGCACCGTGCTGCGAGGCGAACCCTTTTTAAGGGAAAAGTTGGGTGACATCCTTTTTGACATCTCCCCGATGGCATTCTTCCAGGTTAATAAGGGTCAAGCGGAGCGGATGCTGCAAATTATCAGGGATTGGCTAAACCTGAAAGGGAATGAACAAGTCCTGGATATTTATTGCGGGGTCGGCTCCCTGGCGTTGAATCTGGCCCCTCGGGTCCGTGCAGTAACAGGCATAGAGGCCTTCGGGCTGGCAGTAAAAGATGCTAAGAAAAATGCCCGCGCAAATGCCATTAAAAATGCCCGTTTTTTATCCGGGCGGACCGAGACGGTCTTGCCCACTTTGAACGAACGTTTTGACGCTATTATCCTAGATCCGCCCCGCAGCGGATGTGGTCCTGGCGTTGTGCAAGCGGTGGCCCGCCTAAGAATCCCCCAAGCTATCTATATTTCCTGTGAACCATCCGCCCTAGCCCGCGACCTGGCCCATTTCACCCAGGCGGGCTACACTATTAATGAGGTTCAACCACTGGATATGTTCCCTTGGACGAGGCACGTTGAGAGCGTGGTATTGATGTGTGCGTCCAGCGAAGCTGGCAAATGCTAACAGGTGAAAGTCCTGT
>CAYRCG010000081.1:0-9852 GCA_964422685.1 uncultured Syntrophomonas sp.
CGTACTGACACGGGCCGTACATGGAATGACAGGGTTTATGTCATTGCGAGGAGCGAAGCGATGTGGCCATCTTACCCCGTGGCAGGAGGGGCGCGGGGGATGCCTCCCCCGCCCTCCCTAGTGTTCCCTTCCGCTGCGGTAAATAGAATGAGCCTCAGCTATGGACCCTTCGATATTCTGCAGCCGTAACAGTATCTCCCTAAAACTGCGATAAACAGCAGTAATCGCCTCTACTATCATTCGCTCATCCCGTTCCGCGCCATTATCCTTATCGAGGATGCCCTGCAGCTCCAAGCCCAAATGCAGGCTCTTTTTCGCCGTCGCTTCACTGCTATAACATTCCAATTCGACACCCGTTTTCAACCATACCCGGCAATTCCGCTGCTTTCCTCCCTGTATGTCCTCGATATAGCCCCCATCAAAATATCCATAAACCATGTCATTGCCCGTGAGCGCCCGGCGCATTTTTAGAGGAACAAATACCCGCCGCCCTAGATAAAAGGGCAATATTACGCTGCGATTCAGCAATTGCCCCAACTGCTCCCGCTGGGCTTTCAAATCCAAGGCATAACTACGGGCCAAAGCGCTTTGCACCGATTTTATTCCCCGCCTATCTAGTATAATTTCCCCGGAAACCAACCACAGCTCGGTTGCGTTCCCCCGGTCGGTGTATACCGGTCTTAATCCAATAATCAGATCACGCAACTGTTCTACTCTGCCCTCCGACATTAAACCTTCCCCCTTTATGGAATCGGTGCTATTTTCAGCTAGCTACCATAATTTCCATAAGTTATTATTAGAAATAGTTTAACACATTTTCTCAGTAAACAGAACAGTTGTTCGCAGATTTCCTAGCGATATGCCCATAAGGGGGAAAGGTAATGCAAGGTTATCGTTCCTGTCCATTCATTCCGGTTACGACAAATCCTAAGGGGGAAAACCATGCCTAGAAAAACAGCACCAAAAAACATTATTCAAGGTAAGCGTCAAATAGCAAATACCTATAACTTATGCGTCGTCTGAGGTATCATTATCCCAAGGCATCCTGCATTCTTCCGGCAGTTCATCCGACCGGGCAATAGACGGCTAACACGCCCAATAACATAACATTATGGTGTTCGGAAATAATTAAGGAGATGATAATTTGAGTATATTGGTAACAGGTGGGGCAGGTTATATAGGCTCGCATGTGGCCCTGGAACTGATAACCGAGGGTTTTGCTGTAATTATACTGGATAATCTCAGCACTGGACATCGGGAGATACCGGCAGTCCTGGAGGGCTTGGGGGAATCTGGGGGTTTGCGGGGAAAACTTGAATTTGTTTATGGGGATACCGGTGACAGGGAGTTATTGTCTTCGCTTATGGGTGGTGGAAAGGTAAGTTCGGTAGTGCACCTGGCGGCATTTAGCCAGGTGGGGGAGTCGATGCAGAATCCGGGGAAGTATTTTGATAATAATGTAGCCCGGGCTATTAATGTTTTGGATTGTATGGCGAAGTGCGGGGTTAATAACATAGTTTTCTCTTCCACGGCGGCGGTATATGGGCAACCGAAGGAAATACCAATAAGGGAAGACAATGAGGTCAAGCCCACTAATGTTTACGGGGCTTCCAAATTGATGGTGGAAGAACTGTTGCATTGGTATGAGCTGATATATGGTATAAGGTATATGGCTTTACGGTATTTCAATGCGGCAGGAGCGGATAGCAGTGCCAAAATCGGGGAATGGCATGAACCGGAAACGCATCTGATTCCCTTGGTAATACAAAGGGTCATGGGTTTAAGGGAAAAGATAGTGGTTTTTGGTGATGATTATGCTACTGAGGATGGGACTTGTATAAGGGATTATATCCATGTGAGCGACTTGGCGCAGGCGCATGTTTTGGCCTTAAAGGCCTTATCTGAGGGGATGGCATCCCGTTGCTATAACTTGGGCAATGGTAACGGTTACTCGGTAAAGGAAGTTATTCGGGTCGTATCTGAGGTAGTATCGCGGGAGGTTCCTTATGAAATTGGGGAACGGCGAATCGGGGACCCTGCAGTGTTGCTGGCATCTTCCGATAGAATCCGGGAGGAGTTAGGCTGGATACCTCGGTATCCGGGTCTGACGGATATCGTTTCGTCAGCCTGGCGGTGGCATAAGGCTATTGGGCATGGAATCCAGAAATAGCACTAGATAATCTGAAACCTGACTTGACTAAAGGCGACTTCATTGAGCTAGTTAAGAAAATCGAGACCACCTATCCGGAAGGGAGTGAAAAGGTGATGACTTTAGCACAAGCATTTAGGGAAGAGGGCATGGAAGTGGGTCTTATTAGCAGGCTGACAGGCTTATCAAAAAAAGAAATTGAAGCAATAACCAGGGAAATGGATGCATAGATTCTGGTTAATCTTTTCATTTCGACAAAGCCTCAAATGCCTTGATGTGCTTGGATAACAACCTTTTGGCGGCCTTATCTACCTCTTCGTCCCCGGCAGTCCCGAATTTCTCTAGCTGGCTGTATTCTATCAACACGTAGCGGGGAACATTGTTTTTTAAGATTACTGCAGCCCCGTTTTCATCCACTAGTCTTGCAACCTTAGAAAAATTCTGGTTAGCCTCGGAAATAGAAACCAGATTACTTAAATTAACCTTCATTAAAATTCACTCCTTCCTACACATATTATACCATACCCCTATTTAGGATAAATCCAACCTAAACAGTTGTGTGTAGAAAGGAAATGGTTAACTATAACACACTGTCAATGTATACCCGCTTTGTGCCATGTTTTAAATTCAGTAAATGCAAATAATACACAATGTCCATGCTGTCAATGTCGTTTAGGGCCCGAGCTCGGAATGACACGGGTTTAATGTCATTGCGAGGAGCGGAGCGACGTGGCAATCTTCCTTAGGCGTAAGGCCCGCCCTTGTCATTGCGAGGAGCGACGTGGCAATCTTCCCCCCCGCGGGTATAGCTCTGCCGGGGTGTAGCCCTGCGGGGCTAAGATTCCTCGCAAGCTCGGAATGACGGGGGCGCGAGCTCGGACCGACATGGGGCGCAAATTCACTGAAGCCTTGAAAGCACTGTCGGCTGCCCAGAAAGATAAACCGGTAGTAGCTCAAACCGGGCTTAAGTACTGTGATATGCTATTTGATATTGAAAAGCAGATTGTTAACTAGCGTATTTTAACCTTTTGTCGAAAGCGGCAGGGCCTTTGGCAAATCCTTATAGCAGGGCATAACATAATTATGCTATAATAAAGGCATAATATTGATGAGGGAGTTGATATTATGCCTGAAATTCGACCGATAAAGGATTTAAGGGATATAACAAAGATTTCCGATCTTTGCCATGCCCGAAAGGAGCCCATCTTTATAACAAAAAACGGCTACGGGGATTTGGTCATCATGAGCATGGATACCTATGAAAGAAAGCTGGCCAAGGTAGACCTTTATGCCAAATTGGCTGAAGCGGAAAGACAGATTGAAAATGACGAGCCCCTTCTTGGTGCAGAGGATGTCTTTACCGAATTGAGAAGAAAATATGTCAATAGGTAACTACCGGGTAAAACTAACCCCCAAGGCCCGTGAGGATTTAGATAAAATATACAGCTATATCACTGGGGAGTTATACGCCCCCGAAGCCGCAAACAGTTTGTTGGAAAAAATAGAAGCCGGTATTATGAGATTAAGTGATTTCCCATTTGCATGCAGCCATGCGGATGATGAATTTTTAAGAAGCAAAGGTTACCGCAAACTAATCATAGATAATTATATTGCCTTTTATATTGTAAACGAAGAGGAAAAGCGGGTAGTTGTCATGCGGGTTTTGTACGGTAGGCGTAAATATCAAGACATATTATAACCCGGCAATTGCCTGGGCCGAAATGGAACGGCAGGTTAATTGTCATTGCGAGGAGCGAAGCGACGTGGCAATCTTTCGTGAGGCGTGAGGCGTGAGGGGAAAGGGGAAATAGTGGTGCTAGATACTGCTGCAAGCAATCTTCCCCCCGGGGTCCTCCGATAGCCAGGCCGGCTGCCCGTAATGGGCAGCCGGCCTGTGTTGTCTTAATAGACGGTGACCCTAACGGTCTTCATTCCCCAGTTCAGGGCTTCCTGGTGGGTGTAGAAAAAGAGATCTATGCGATTGCCTTTGATGGCACCGCCCTGGTCGGTTGCAACACCGTTGCCGTAGCCCTCTACATAGAGCCGGGAACCCATGGGGATGACCCGGGGGTCCACTGCAACAGTACCGTGACCAGGAGGGCAGCCTAAGTAAGTGGTTTTCCCATCGAAGGGATAACAGCATTTGGCACAGGGACAATAACCGGTAGCTACCATCATGAGGGTTCTTACCCCGCCGCGGGAGCTTTGGTTATAGTCCACCGTTGCCGGTGCTAGTCCTAGGGCTTTCCTGGTTTGGGGACCGACGATCCCGTCAACCTGAAGCTTTTTATACTTCTGAAAGTTAATAACCGCGGTATGAGTTTTGGCGCCGAAAATCCCATCAGCTGCTCCACACCAGGAACCGTAGTTGTTCAGGGCTTTTTGTAATTCAACTACTGCACTTCCTCTGGAACCTAGTTGCAGATTGGGTTCAGCCGCTATTGCATCACTGCTATACAATAGTATGGCTCCCGATAATATGATTGTCATGATCAATATTCGCTTTGCTAAGTACATAATGCCTCCTTTCCTTGCCGGCGGTCCTCCCTGATTATTCAGGAATCCCCCCGCCATATACGCTAGATTCTAATTTATAGCCATGGGGGACTTCAAATGATAAAAGTAGGCTGTGATTGGGGGATAGGAGATTCTGCGGGAAGTGGGACAAGGTTTATTGTATTATCCGGTGAAATAAGCGGACAAACAGGGTGATGTCATATTGTGGCGGGGAATGGCGCCTATTAACAATGATGTTAATTCCCCTCTTAGTTGGGGAAAGGGCGCCGGAAATGAGGAAAATGGCGAGGTTATGGCTATTTGGCAAAAAACAGCGGAAGATTATGGAGGAAGGCTTAAATGGTTATAATTAGTCTATAATAGGGCTAAGGTATTTAATGGAGGGATTACCAGCCTAACGACGGGAAAAACAAAGAGACAGTCCTTACCGCCGGCCTTCCCGGGCTGTAAAAACTGTCTCCTTGGTCCTTTGCCCCTGGTCTTTGTCGTGCGAGCCTAAACGTCTTTAGGGGCTGAAATTGATTTTCCTGAGTTATAAAGGGCCTCTGCCTTCCGTTTAGATAGCGCGCTCGACTTTGCCGGAGCGCAGGCAACGGGTGCAGACATATATTCTTTTCGGTGTTCCGTCAACGATAGCTTTAACCCGCTGTACATTGGGTTTCCATTGCCGATTGGTCCTAATATGGGAGTGGCTGTACTTTTTCCCAAAGCCTACGCCTTTCCCGCAAATATCACATTTTGCCATTATTTTGCCCCCTCTCTTAAACCGTGCACCTAAATATTTTACCAAAAGAGTCGGCAAAGGGCAAGGAAGAAGGAATAATTATCGGCTTGTAGAATTATGATAATACTGATAGCCTGGTAAAAGAATCCGCATTAGGAGGGATATAATGTTCAAAATCAAGACTACGGAGTTAGGGGAAATCGATATTACCAAGGAGGTCGTCGAAACCATTGCCGGATTAGCGACGATTGATTGCTATGGCTTAGTAGGGATGGTTCCGATAGATTGGCAAAGCGGGATTACCAGTATACTCGGCCTGGAATCAATCCGCAAAGGAGTGCTGGTCCGCTCCGGCGAAACGGGCTTGATTATCGATGTCCATGTTATCGTAGGTTATGGCATAAAAATCAGTGAAGTAGCCAGTAATGTTATTCAGAAGGTGGCTTATGTGATTCAGAATAATACCGGTTTAAAAGTGGAAGCTGTTAATGTAAATGTCAAGGGCATAAAGGTCGTGAAGGGGAAATAGGGGAGGACAGTGGATTTGGAGTTCTTAAATATTGATGGCAACGACCTGATAAGGGCGGTAAAATCTGGCTTTATTAAGCTGGAACATGAGCGGGATCGGGTAGATGCCTTGAATGTTTTTCCGGTGCCGGACGGGGATACCGGAACTAATATGTATTTAACCCTGCAATCAGCGGTCAAGGAAGGGGAAAAGCATCGGGGAGAATCCCTGGCTGCTGTAGCCAAAGCTATTTCCAATGGTTCCCTGATGGGGGCCAGGGGTAATTCCGGAGTGATATTATCCCAGATATTCCGTGGATTCGCCAAGGTAATGGAGGGTAAGAAGGGGGCTACGGCACCGGACTTGGCTTTGGGCCTAAAGGCGGGTGCTGATACCGCTTATGAAGCGGTAATGAAACCGGTAGAAGGCACTATCCTGACTATAATCCGGGAACTGGCCCGCACGGCTGAAGCCGAGGCGAAAAAGGATGCAGATATAGTGCGGGTACTGCTGGCGACGATCAAAGCGGGTCATCAAACTTTGCAGAAAACGCCGCTGATGCTGCCCATATTAAGGGAAGCCGGGGTGGTTGATGCCGGCGGGCAGGGCTTGATTATTTTCTTCGAAGGGGCCCTGGAAGGTTTAGCGCACGGTCGGGAGATTACGCTGGAGCGCTACGAGGAATATCCGGAATCTGCCGGCAGGCGGGAAAAACGACCGGAAGAATCCATTGATTTAGATTTTCAATACTGTACCGAAACTTTGATAAAGGGAATAGAGCTGGATCCTGCGGAGATAAAAGAACACCTAGCCCCCCTGGGCGACTCTATGCTAGTGGTAGGTGGGGAGGAATTAGTCAAGGTCCATATCCATTCCAACCACCCGGGAAAAGTTCTGGAATCTTGCCTGCAATGGGGCAGTTTATCTGATATAAAGATTAATAATATGGCGGAAGAAGTGCATGAGCATCAGGAAAACTGGCCCCAGCTCGGGGAGATAAACCCTGCCCAGGCGGAAAAGAACATAGGTTTAGTAGTGGTGGGGGCGGGCTCAGGGATAGTGCAGATATTACGCAACCTAGGTGTGGATGTAGTGGTCGAGGGCGGGCAGACCATGAACCCCAGCATTGAGGACCTGCTGACCGCCTGCCAGGAGGTAGATGCCCCTAATGTGATTATCCTGCCGAATAACAGCAATATAATAATGGCTGCCGAACAAGCACAGCAGCTATCCGATAAACCGGTAGCAGTGGTCCCCAGCAAATCGGTAATGCAGGCTATTACAGCCTTAATCGCTTTTAATCCGGAAATGGAACTGGAGGAAGTTGCCCAGGATATGATAGACGAAATGAAACAGGTAAGATATGGGGAAGTGACCTATGCAGTCCGGGATTCGCAGTTCAATGGTCTGGAAATTAAAAGTGGGGATACTATCGGTATAATAGAAGACGAGATATCCCTTATCGCAGAAAATGCCGATGAGGCGGTTATGAAAATATTGGATAAAATAGCCGGCGGAGATAATGAGTTGATTACCCTTTTCTATGGCGAGGAAATCAGTGAAGAAACGGCTAATGGCTTAAAAGAGCGGATAACCAAAAGTTATCCGGATTATGAAGTGGACATTCATTATGGGGGACAGCCTCATTACCGTTATTTACTGTCAGTAGAATAAGGGAGTGTCATTCGGGGATGGCCCATGTCATACGGGGTCTGCGGGGAATCTTCCCCTCGCAAAGGCATATTGCCCGAGGGAAGACTGCCACGTAGCTACGCTCCTCGCAAGGACAGAAAAAATATCATTCGGGGTGCAGTGCCCCGTATCAAAGTGCAGCGACAGCTTTTTTAACGATTGATGGCAAAACATGGCAAAATATTAAAGGCCTTTTGCATGCATCATAATACTACTAACTATTTGTTAGTAGTTTTTTTTATCCTTTTCAATCATTTTTCTAATAATAGATAATCGTGAAAAAGGAGGCAGAAGATGGAGAACAAAAAAGCAAGCCGTGAAGCCATGGAGCGCATCAAATACGAGATTAGTCAGGAAATGGGCCTAACCAAGCCCGATAAAAACGAAAAAAAAGATAAAAAAACAGAAAAATAATAAGAGGTGAAGAAAATACTTCTAGCATATTAGTTTCGCATAGGGACAGAATAAAACTACACACAGACAAAGGAGGTGAAACAAAAATGCCTAACAACAAACAGCTTTTAGTACCACAGGCCAGGGTTGCCATGGATAATTTTAAAATGGAAGCTGCCAACGAAGTCGGTGTTACCCTGAAGCCGGGTTACAACGGAGACCTGACAACCAGACAGGCCGGAAGCATCGGCGGACAAATGGTTAAGAAAATGGTTCAGGACTACCAGCAGAGAGCGTCCGGTAAGGTTTAAGGCTGCAGCTAAGCCTAAACTTGCCTCATATCAATAGCTTAGAACTAAAGTAAACTAAATAATTATACTACTGTTAACAAGCGGATTAAATTATATCCGCTTGTTTTCATGTTAACCCCCATACAGAGCGGGTTCAGCACAAATAAGGATGAAAATAAGGGGTAATAATATTGGTTTTTTGACGCAGATATTCACTGATTCATTACGAACCCCTCACGCCTCCCTAAGTTGCATAAAGCAGCAACTGTTCCTCTGATATACCCGGAAACAGCGAACGAGCCACCCCCATGGATATGATGCGGGTACTATTCTCGATAATCTCATCGATTTCCTTGGGCGTTACCCCTAAATTACCCCCGAAAGGGCTTAATATATCTTGGATTGCCCGGAAGGAATTAGCCTCTTTGAACGGAGCCCCGGTATCATAACAGAACTTTTTCACCGCTTCATTAGCGATTACGGCCGCATTAACGATAGTAGGACAACCGATGGCTATTACCGGTATTCCTAGTTCTTGCTGGGTTATGGCCTGGCGGGCGTTGCCTATGCCCGAACCGGGTTGAATGCCGGTGTTGCACATCTGTATACTGGTGCCGATGCGTTTGACATCCTGCGCGGCCAGGGCATCCACCGCTATCAATAGGGCGGGTTGAACCTTTTCCACTATACCTTTAATGACATCGAATGTTTCCAAACCAGTTATGCCCAATACCCCTGGAGCTATACCGCAAGTGGGGCGCATCCCTTCTACTAATGCCTCCGGGGCAAAACTATGATAATGGCGGGTAATGGGGCTGTATTCTATGAATTTTGGGCCAAGTGCATCGGCAGTGGCTCGCCAGTTGCCTAAACCTACCAACAACACTGTATCCTGGGCCTTTATTCTTTCCCCGATTAGGGTATGCATACTTTTTTCTATGGCTTCTATTATCTCATCGCGCACATAAGGGTCGTTTACCTTCAAGGGTGGGGATTCAATGGTTACATAAGTGCCTATGGGTCGCCCCATTTTTTCGGCGCCGTTTTGATCCAGGACAGTTATAGTGGTTATTTTAATGTTTTCCAAATGAGTAATGTCTTCTCTTACTCCGGGGATTTCTTGATCACTTTCGCCCCGAAGCAGATCGCGGGCTTCTATAGCCATATCTATGTAGATATTTAATTCTTTTCTAATCATACTCATTACCTCCTATGGTTTTATTATCCGTTTTTAAGGCAGAATTATTCATAAAAATAGGAGGTATGCGAGTGAAATCCGTTGTCATACCGAGCATGGGTCCGATGTCATTGCTATGAAAGGGGTTTTTAGACGCAGATTTACGCTGATCCTTCGGGCGCTGATGGACGCTGATAATACCTCAACCATTAAACAGCGAATACCCTGACCCTTTTCGTTTATCGTGGTGTAGCTCTGCTGCATGATAATTCCGAGCTTGCGAGGAATCTTCCCTCGCCAAGCCACGTTCCTAGGGGAAGATTGCTTGCAGCAGTATCTAGCGCCACTATTTCCCCTCACGCCTCACCCCTAACGCCCCAGGGGGAAGATTGCCACGTCGCT
>CAYRCG010000082.1:0-9819 GCA_964422685.1 uncultured Syntrophomonas sp.
TTTATCAGGCATTATGCCTTACCCGGTTGCTATCGTAGTACCAAAGGCCCTCACCCTGGTATATTAGGCGATTGTCTAAATTTATACGCGTATAAATCGATGTCAAGCTAGCCGGGTCGTCTTTTTTCCCCATCTTTTTAGCTATCTCTTTGATTAGATCCGCGTAGAACATAGCTTCTTGCTTCTCGGATAGTATTTCAACCGCCCAATCCGCTTCGCTTTTTTTCCTAGTCATCATAATCATCCCTCCTACATCTGTTCGGGAGCAGTAACCCCCAACACATCCAAGGCATTATGTATGGTGATGCGGGTTATCTCCATCAACAAAAGCCGGGCGTCCTGCAAAGTTCGGTTCTCGTTCAAAACCCGATGGTGGTTATAGAAACTATGGAATAAGGCAGCTAAATCCAGCAAGTAACGAGCTATCCTTTGGGGAGCCAAAGTCCTGGCTGCTATAGCGATTTCTTCGGGGAAATCGGCTATTTTCCTCAATAAGGCTAATTCCTCCTCTTCCTGCAGACAACTAATATCTATTTCGCTTATATCTGCCATATTGATACCCTCCGCCCGGGCTTGTCTGAATATGCTGCAAATCCTGGCATGAGCATATTGCACATAATAAACTGGGTTCTCCTGACTTTTTTGCCGGGCTAACTCCAGATCAAAATCTAAATGGCTATCCGGGCTGCGCATCACAAAAAAGAAACGAGCCGCATCCTTGCCGACATCTTCAATCAATTCATCCAGAGATACGGTGGTACCGGTCCTTTTGGACATCCGCACTATGTTGCCGGCTCGATACAATCGTACTAATTGCATCAATAGTATATCCAGCCTAGCTGGGTCGTAGCCTAAGGCCGCTACAGCACCCTTCATGCGGGCGACATGCCCGTGGTGGTCGGCTCCCCATACATTAATAACCCAATCGAAGCCCCGCTCGAATTTGTTCTGATGATAGGCAATGTCAGCCATAAAATAAGTCGGCATTCCATTAGCACGCAGAACCACTTCATCCTTCTCATCACCGAAAACGCTAGATTTGAACCACCAGGCACCTTCATTCTCATAAACATATCCATTTTCCCGCAATTCGTTAAAAACCGCCATTATCCGGCCACTCTCGTGCAAGCTTTTTTCGCTAAACCAAACATCGTAATTTATGCCGAAGCCGGCCAAAGTATTTTTTATATATGCAATCTTTTCTTCCAGGGCGAAATCAACGATAATCTGCCGGCTTTCCTCCCGGGGCAGGCTGGATAGTCCTTCACCATAACGAGCGATGATATTCCTAACCGTATCGATAAGGTCACGTCCGGCGTAACCATTTTCCGGAAATTGCACATCATGCCCGGTTAGCTGCAGATAGCGAGCTTCCATGGAATCAGTAAATATTTCAATCTGATTGCCGGCGTCATTTATATAAAACTCCCTTTCTACATTATAGCCCGCCCGCTCCAGTATATTAGCTAGGCTATCACCTATAGCCCCTCCCCGGGCATTTCCCATATGCAAATTACCGGTGGGGTTAGCACTAACGAATTCCACCTGCACCTTTATATCTTTTTGTTCATTGTAACCGTACTTGTTCCGGTGTTTATGTACTAATAATGGGATTTCATAGAGCCAGCTACGATCCAAGAAAAAATTAATAAATCCGGCACCAGCGATTTCAATTTTTTCTACCGGACGACCATCTGTTTCTATCAGCTCCAATAACATTTCAGCTATAAGCCTAGGAGCCTGTTTTGCCTGACGAGCCATTAAAAGGGCAACATTACAGGCAAAATCACCGTGCTCTTTCTCCCGAGGGACTTCGATCAGGAATTCTGGAATTTCAGTAAAATTCAGCATACCCTCAGACTTAGCTTTTTCCAATGCTTCTATCACCATACTATGCAGAGAAGCCAGGACTTTTTGTATAGGATTCATTTAAGTCCTCCTTATCTTGATTTTTCCACCTATATTCCTGCAAAGAACGTTAAAAATACTAACAGAACTAAAAACCCTAAAACTCCGGAAAGGAGGTAAACTAATGCAGCTCGAACCAGGCGAAAGATCAATCCTGGCTTATTTCCCCACCGAAAATAAAGCCGAAGAAGCGCGAGAGGTTCTACTACAAAAGGGTTATAACGAAATCCAAATAGACCAGGTATCGAGTAGTCCTAATTCTAAGGCCTACGGCAGTAGCAGCGCAGCTGCCCTGTCCACTATGGTTCTGGGTAACGGGGCGTATGATCGCATTCCTTCACCGCTTATGGCAGCCGACCCTTCCGTGAGCGGCATGGCAGGAAGCTATGATCTTCCCGGCAACAGCGCCTTTCTTCTTACCATAGTGACCGACGAAGAAAACTTCACGGATGCCTTGCAGGTCTTGAAGCAACACGATGCCCAAGTCTGAGTAACCGGTAGTTTTAACGCAACTGGTCCGGCGAGAAATTATTTCTCGTTACTTCTCCCTGCTTGGGATACCAAGCGGGGGGAAATACCTAATCTTGAAACCATTTATGGAAATATTCACTCATATCCCGACGAGCCTCTTTTTTAATAACCATTAACAGGTCATCGGTAGTAGCCAATTTAAAACGGAAATCAGCCAAATAGCGGCGTAAGACCTTGTTAACCGTATCTTCCCCCATTTCTTTTTCCAAAGCAAACCAAAAAGCATCCCCACCGGAATAGATCATGCGGTAATATTCCTGGCGGGATACTATTTCCCTCATTTCCCGGGCTAAGTTAATTCCATCTTGGAATTCGTTGCGGCAAGGCGTTTGGATTCCCCGGTATTTTTCCAAATACTTATAGGCACTCCAGTTAGCCAGGCCTTCATCTAGCCAAGGCTCTTTTAACTGGTCATTGCCCACCATTCCATACCACCATTGATGAGCTATTTCGTGAGCCAGGATGAATTCTCCCCGGTCTTTATAGGCTTTGGGTTGCAGGAATTCTTCACTCAGAAAAATTAGCCCGGAATATTCCATTCCGTGGAATCCCCGCATAGGAACAAACACAATTTTAAAATCCGCATAGGGATAAGAACCCCAACTACAAGCATAATAGTTTAGTATTTCTGCGGATTGTCCTAACACTTGGGCCGCTAATTCACTTTGTTTAGCCGGTGAATAACAGATGATTTCGGGCTGGTTTTGCCCGTAGACTGACTCGTTGTAATCATACAGCACCGCTAGACAAAAGTCACGGACATTCTGGGCTTCGATATAGTGTACTTCCCTCCCGTTATCTTCTGTTATTGTTTCCTTCTTGCTTCCGGTTGATACCACCCGGAAGGCTTCAGGCAAACTCAGGTTTACCTGATAATCCGCGCAATGGAAGCAAAAAGGATCGCCGAAAGCGGAATTATAAGAATTATGCCAGCCATCTCCGCGCAGAACATTCAATATAGGATAAAAATTACCTAACATATAGACTCCGCCTTTGTTACCATAACGATAAGCTAATTGCGGTATTTGGGCCCTCCATTGCATCTCCACCTTTATATCCTCTCCGGGGCAGATGTCGCGGTTT
This sequence comes from uncultured Syntrophomonas sp., assembly GCA_964422685.1. Lineage (GTDB taxonomy): Bacteria > Bacillota > Syntrophomonadia > Syntrophomonadales > Syntrophomonadaceae > Syntrophomonas. The sequence continues at coordinate 3,523 of CAYRCG010000082.1, forward strand.
AATACCGCCTGCAAAGATAAGCCATCGAGAAAACACTCTACCTTCTCGCCGTTAACCTTAAATTCTTGGAATTCGAGATAGCCTTCGTTAAATCCGGCAAAATAGGCATCAGAAGGGGCCGGACTTTGCCGGTAATCCTTAAAGGCATTAGGATAGACGGTAAACCATAGTTCGTTTAATGCCTGACCGGAGGTGTTGCGGGTTAACAGAATAGTGTTCCCATACATGCTGCGCTTGCCGGTATCAAGGTAAAGTCCCATCTTATATAAGGTCTGTTCCGGAGCTGGGAAAACCGGTTCATTCTCCTTCTTGGCAGCATTTGCCCCCCCAGTCCCCATTAAAGGCGATGAGCCCATTTTTATGTAAACGAGATAGCTCGCCAGTACAACCGCTGCTATTATGATTATAAGTAATATTTTTCTTTTCCCTAATGGCAAAATATTCTCCACCTAATTCGTTAATAAGCTCCGTTATTTACCGCTACTTCCTCTAACACCACTACTACCAAGGGGTCTAACAAAGTGCCCATGTTTTTTTTCATTTCCGCTATAGCCTTCCTAGCATCTAATCTATCTTCTTCGGGAGCCAGATGGGTTAGGGCATCATAGAGATCAGCCACCGCAATTATCCGAGCGGTTAAAGGTATCTCCATATGGCTTAGGCCTTGCGGATAGCCACTGCCATCATAACGCTCGTGGTGATAAAGAATCCCCTGCTGTATCCGGGCATAGACCCCCTCAGCAGGCAGGATTTGTGCCCCTAGTAAAGGATGTTCCTCCATAGGCGGAGCAACACCTTCTCCCTCGGTTTCCTCCAATTCTCCCTCTTCTCCCGGAAGTTCTTCCGGCGGTACAAACATCTTGCCTATATCGTGCAAGAGGCCGGCGTATTCCAAAATGCGCAGTTCCTCCTCGTTAAGTCCCATTTTCTGACCCACAAGCACTGCTGTCCGGGTCACGCGTTGGGAATGCCCGGCAAAACCGGGGAAAAGGGCATCCAGGGCGTTCACCACCGAGGTTAGTATCTTTCTGCTAAAGTCCTCCAAATCCCTATATTCGCAGGTTCTATTCAAGACCATAGCTGCCTGCTGGCAAAGCACCTTCGGCATTTCACCATCCTGAGGGGTAAAATACCCCCGTTCCTTTTCATTCAACAAAAACAATATCCCGGCTACCTCATCGCCAACCGTTATAGGCAATGCTAGCAAGGAATCTATATTTTCTGGCCAGGGATGGGAAAACAGCTCCCTCTCATTCTTATTAAGGATGAGCATCCCTTTTTGTTCTCTGACCCATTCCTGCGCCGTTTTCAGTCCCGCCCAAGCCGTGAATTCTTCATCTTTGAATATCCATTCACCCTGCCAGTACACCAAGGCCGCCTGAGACTGCACCAAGCGTTGGGACCACCGGCCCAACTGCTGACAAATCTCCGTCATCTCTTTTTCTTCCCCTATTTCTTTGACTCCTTTAAGCAAGGTACTTTTATCAGCCAGACTATCCAACCTCATCCGGCTAAGGACATAATAATAGGTAAGGGCAATACCTGCCCCCGAGAATAATATCGCCATAATCCACCCGGGGATAAGATCAAAAACAGCCAATGACGAAAAGAAAGCCGTAAGAACTAACCCGGTTAAAACCTGTTTTTTATAGTCCATGGCTTACCTCCCTTTCTAAATAAGTTTCTCTATCCCTTCATCTTTTTCCTACTTTTGACCGGATAAATATTTGCCTGTCACTTCGGTTCCGTACAGGCTCCTTTTATTAGCTCGAGTTTGGCTGCGCGACTCATCTTCTTTATCCGCCTTTCCCGCTGCAAGGCCGCCGACTTGCTCCCGACGAATTCATAATAGACTAAGCTGACCGGCCTGCGGCCACGCGTATATTTGGCTCCCTCCCCTGCAGCGTGTTTCTCTAAACGTACCGGTATGTTGTTAGTCAAACCAGTATAAAGGGTGCTATCGGAGCAGCTAAGAATATATATATAATAGTTTTCCTCCCCCGCCAAAACACTTCCCTCCTTAAGTAGTATTTCGCCCGTGCTCTTTTACTTATTTTCCATCCCGATTATTCTATCGCGTAGTTTTATTGACCCCTATAATAAGGGCGTGCTAATATAATGCTAGTATAATTCAGCACAATAGAGAAGAAAATCATCCTTTGTACCTTCTTTCCGGCAGCATAGGGACAAACCTAATTTGAATTTCAATAAGGAGGTACGGGTTAGCGTCCTTGGCCAACACACGCCTGACAAATAGGTATTTGATTTATTCTTATCCTCCTATTGTCCTTGACGGGCAAAGGGGGTTTTAATATATCCGGGAGGCAATAGTATTGATCGAAATTAGCAACCTGACCAAAATATACGGTAGCGGCCCCCAGGAGGTACAAGCCCTCAAAGGGGTCGATCTTTCCATAAGAAAGGGAGAAATCTTTGGTATTATCGGCTTGAGCGGAGCCGGGAAAAGCACCTTAATTCGATGTATAAATATGCTGGAGCGACCTACCCAAGGTAACATCGTTGTGGACGGGCAGGATGTCGGCTCAATGAACCCGCAGGAATTACGCCGCTTACGCCAAAAGATAGGCATGATCTTCCAGCATTTCAATTTGCTTTCTTCCCGCACGGTTTTTGAAAATGTGCTGTTCCCCCTGGAAATCGCCGCTGTGCCTAAAGAAGAAGCACAACGCAAGGTAAAAGCTTTGCTCGAGATGGTGGCTCTGACCGATAAAGCCCAGGTTTACCCGGAACAACTAAGTGGCGGGCAGAAACAGCGGGTAGGCATAGCCCGGGCTTTAGCCAATGATCCCAAAGTTCTGTTGTCCGACGAAGCTACTTCCGCTCTCGACCCTCAAACCACCCGCTCCATTCTAGGGTTACTGAAGGATATTAATCGCCAACTAGGCTTGACCATCGTTCTTATAACCCATGATATGAATGTTATCAAAGATGCCTGTGACCGGGTGGCGGTAATTGATGAAAGCACCATAGTTGAGGTAGATGATGTAAAAAATATATTCTCCAGCCCCAAAACACCCACCTCTCGTAGCTTTATCAACGCTATAGTCAGCCGCGAAATCCCGGCGGAGATTCTGCACCGCCGAGCAATTGAGGATGGTTTAAACAGTAGCCGCCTGATCCGGGTTTCATTTATCGGTCCCTCGGCTGGGGAACCTATCATTTCCTCTATGATACAAAAATACGCAATAGCCACCAATATATTATACGGCAATATCGATCAATTAAAAGATATCCCTTTCGGCAATCTGACCCTGGAGTTATTGGGTCCTGCCGATACTATCAATGAGGCCATGGATTTCCTGCGGGAGCGTGGCCTGGAAATAGAGGTTTTAAACCATGCCGGCAATTAGCAGTTTTGATCTGACTACTTTTCTCACTACTTATTTGGGAGCTTACGATTGGGTGCCGTCGGCGGTACTTTTTGCCAGCTGGGAGACTATTTATATGGTTTTCCTTTCCACCCTAGTCAGTTACATCGTAGGGATGCCCCTGGCCATCATCCTGGTTATAAGCGAAAAAGGCCATATACTGGAAAGCCCTCAATTAAATCGAATCTTAGGCTCTATAATTAATGCCGTACGCTCTTTGCCCTTCATTATATTATTAATACTAGCTATCCCCTTTACCCGCTGGGTAGTAGGTACCTCCATCGGCACCGTAGCCTCTATCGTCCCCCTTTCCTTGGCCGCTATCCCCTTCGTAGCCCGGCTGGTGGAAACCTCTCTGAAAGAAATCGATTGGGGCTTGATAGAAGCCGCTCTATCCATGGGGGCTAGTAATTGGCAGATAATAAATAAAGTTCTTTTGCCGGAGGCCATGCCTTCTATGCTTCTGGGGGTGGCTATCACCGCTATTAATCTGGTCGGTTATTCCGCCATGGCAGGTGTATTGGGAGGAGGTGGATTGGGCACCCTGGCCTACTACCACGGTTACATGCGTTACCAGACCGGGATAATGTGGATAACTGTAATCGTCTTGATCGTAATCGTACAGGGAATACAGATGCTAGGCGATAAAGCCGCCGGTAGATTAATCAATAAGAGGAGGTAAAATAATGAGAAAAAAAATGTCCCTGATACTTATCGCTTGCCTTATATTGGCCCTGGGCCTGATGGCAGGCTGTGGCCAAAATGCCGGACAAGTCGACCCGGAAAAACAAGCTGATAAAGAAGCGGCCGAAAAGCTAGTAGTAGGTGCCATCGGTGAGCCCCATACCGCCATGCTGAAAATGGTTAAATCCAAACTGGCTGAAGAAGGGGTGGAAATGGAGATTAAGGATTTTACCGAGTACTCCCAACTCAATCCGGCTTTGAATGACAAGCAGATTGACGCTAACTTCTTCCAGCACATCCCCTACCTAGAGGACTTCAATGCTAAAACTAATTCCGACCTCGTATGGACCGTAAAGATTCACACCGAACCTATGCGCATCTACTCGCAGAAGATAGAAAAGCTAGAGGAACTGGCGGATGGCGCCACCGTTGGTATCCCCAATGATCCCACCAATAGCGGTCGTGCTTTGGCCGTGTTGCAAAGTGCTGGCTTGATTAAACTTAAAGAAGGCGCTGATATCACTGCTACTGAAAGGGATATCGTAGAAAATCCTAAAAACCTGAAAATCAGCATGGCTGATGCTGCCACCCTGCCCCGGGTATTACAAGATGCGGCTATCTGTTGCATTAATACCAACTATGCCCTGGATGCCGGTCTAGACCCCATGAAAGCGGTTTATGTGGAGCCGGGTGATTCACCCTTCGCTAATGTAGTAGTAGTAAGGGCCGAAGATAAAGACAAAGAAACCATCGTAAAGCTGGGCCAAGCCCTGCAATCCCCGGAAATCGCTGATTTCCTTCAGACTAATTACCCCGCCGTAGTTCTGGCGTTTTAGGTGCTATTATGAACAAAAATCCGCAAATAACTATGCAAATGGAAGACGGAGGACTGATAAAAGCTGAGCTTTATCCTGATGTCGCTCCCAACACCGTCAATAATTTTATCTCCCTGATAAAAAAGGGCTTCTATGATGGCCTGCTTTTTCACCGGGTTATTCCCGGCTTCATGATTCAGGGGGGATGTCCCCAAGGCAGTGGAACCGGAGGGCCGGGATACAGCATTAAGGGGGAGTTCGCTGGTAACGGCTTTCCCAACCAACTCGCCCACGATAGGGGGGTTCTGTCCATGGCCCGGACCGCCGACCCTAATTCTGCCGGCTCCCAGTTCTTTATCATGGTAGCCTCCGCCCCTCACCTTGATGGTGAATACGCCGCTTTTGGCCAGGTGATCGAGGGTCTAGAAGCAATAGATAAAATCGTCAGCACTCCTCGCAACTTCCGGGATAAACCTAAGGAAGCACAAAAAATACTCACCATCACTGTAGATGCCTTTGGGCGAGAATTTCCAGAGGTAGATAAGCAACCTTAAGTTGGTAGGTTTTCGGGGGACACGATAGCTAAGCTGTTTTGTCCCCCTATTCTTTATAGCGACCCGGTGAAACGAACCCGGGGGTTTTTAAACCGGTTAACCAGAAAGGAATGTCCTCTATGCAAAAACAACCCAATTCAAGAAACTGCTTTCTTTGCGGACGACAAAACGAAATCGGGCTCAAGGTTGATTTTTACAATGACCCAGAAAAACAACAGGTACGGGCCCAAATCAGCATCCCCGAACACTTCAATGGCTACCCCGGACTAGTGCACGGGGGAATTATCGCTGCTGTACTAGATGAGACCGCAGGCCGTGCTACCCTGTTAAGCGGCGATTTTGACAACCTTATGGTAACCGCCCGCCTGGAGGTTAAGTATATTCAGCCTACTCCCACCGAACAGCCTCTGGAAGTTATTGGCTGGCTAATCCGGGGCAGCCATCGTTACGCTCGTGTAGCCGGTGAAATAAGGCTAGCTGACGGAACTGTAACCGCCCGCTGCGAAGCCACGGTCATTCGCCCTCCTAAGGAATTTCAGCAAAGCTGCAACTGGGAAGATGAAGAAGAGCATTGGAAAGTCTATTAGACGGAAGGCAGAAGTCAGACGCCAGAAAGCGGAGGGTGGAGGACGGAAAACATAGGGCGGCGAGCAGTATATTCTATTAAGCCGCCTATCACGCAAGCTATTTTCATACTAACCCCCATGGTCAGGGACCGCAAACAACGATGATATGGGAGATTGAGGGCACTTGAACGGTAAGAAGTAGCGGGTTTTCACTAATACCCCTCACCCCTTACCCCTCACCCCTCACCATTTCATATTAACCCCCATGCTGAGCGGGTTCAGCGCAAAT
>CAYRCG010000083.1:0-9592 GCA_964422685.1 uncultured Syntrophomonas sp.
AGACGCGCGCTCGTGACGTCCTGTCACTCGCCCCCTTTCGCCTACTCGGCTTCGCCGGGTGTTGCAGCCATGCTTCGCCAATCGCTCGCTGGTATATTCCTATCGCGCCGCCCTGCGTCATTCCGAGCCTGGCGAGGAATCTTCCCCCTCACGCCTCACGCCTAGGGAAGATTGCCACGTCGTTGCGCTACTCGCAATGACACAACGCCCGTTCAAACGGGCCTAGCATGGAACAGTGTTTGCCGTCCCGCTCATAGGTATAATAAATAACAGGTTGCTCCTGTGCTATCTTTAGTAATTAGCCAAATAACTGCAATATATACCCTAGATGTTTTGCGGGAAAAAACATGGCAGAATAATGGTTAACATGAATGTATCTGCTCTAGCTATAAATACCCCACTCCCATGTGAATTAAGTAAAAATTATAGCCTTGGTGGTGGAATTAAAGTGGGAAAATGCGTAAAATAAAAACCGTATAGCCCTTACTTGCTGTTATCTGGTAAAGTTATTAGGAGAAATATGGAGGGGTGAATTAGTGAAAATTCTTATGGTTGATGATTCCCAATTTTTTAAAGGCTTTTTACAAAAACTCTTTGCCCGATACTTACCAGGGGCGGAACTGATCATGGCGTGTAACGGCAGGGGAGCTTTAGTCATATATGAGGAAGAAAGACCGGATTATGTTATCACTGATCTATTAATGCCAGAAATGAATGGGCTGGAGTTTATACGGAGACTAAAAGAAAATGATCCGCAGGCTAAAGTTATTGTTATTACGGCAGATATCCAGAAGGCCACCCGGGAGGAAGTGGAGGGGATGGGGACAATAGGCTTTATCAACAAACCTCTAAATAACGAAAAGGCCGGGGAACTTCTATCTTTGCTCAAGGAGGGTTCCTATGCTTAATCCTCTGCAAAGGGATGCTTTAACCGAACTGGTAAATGTATATGTGGGTTATGCAGCTAGCTTGCTTTCGGAAATGGTAGGCTTAAGGATTATACTATCGGTACCGAGGGTAGAACTGATATCCGAAACTGGGCTGGAAGAGGAGGAAATCTTGCCAAAAATCTTTTCCCCGGGGCATATAGTTTCTTCCCATGTAGAGTTTGGACAGGATTTTCAGGGTAAGGCATTTTTGGTCTTCCCGGTGCAGCAGGCGAAATTATTGGTAAACGCCTGTATGGGGGAGGAACTGCCCTTGGGGGGTGGCGACGAGGATTCCTTGCGTTTTTTGGATACCGATTTTGATGTACTAAAAGAAATAAGCAACTTAATCTTGAACGCAATAGTAGGCGAATTCGGCAACTTATTGCAGACCCGGGTTATGCTTACAGTGCCTGAAGTGGAACTAGTCGATGTTACGGAATCGGCTCAAAGGGTTTTTCTTCAAGATAGGGTTTACATATTAGTATTACATACTGACTTTACTGTAGCGGAAATAGAGGCTCATGGGGTTATTATGATTGCTTTAAACCTGAATTCTGTTTCCCATTTGCTAAAAAAAATAGATTCCTTGTTGGAGGGATAGGATGTATAAATTAGCCTTTTTAGCCCTGCACAAGATAAACCAGGGGATAGTAATACTGGATAAAGAACTGAAAATAGTTTTTTGGAATGCCTGGATGGAGCGTTATACCGATAAAAGCAGGGAAGTTGCTATCGGGCAGGAGCTACCCCGGCTATTCCCCGCTCTATCCCGCAAACCCTGCTATGATGCTTTGCAGAAGGCCCTTACCCATCGGCAAAGTCGCTTTCTCTCCGGTGCTTTGCACCGAAGCTTTGTTACCCCGGCGGGGGAGCGTAAAGATCTGCGCCAGAATTTACTGGTGGAAGCCTTGGATTATGACGGCGAAATATATGTATTATTACAGCTTTCCGACCTGACCGGTCATTATAGCCGAGTGAGACAACTTAAACATATGATAAGGGAAATAGATATTGAATTTGAACAGGCACGGGAAGCGGAGAGAATAAATCGCTATAAGGCCTTACACGATGCTCTTACCGGTTTGCCTAATAGGTATCTGCTATATGACCGGCTTGATAACGCTATTGCAAGGGCGCATCGCAATAAGGAATTGCTAGCTGTAGTTTTCCTTGATTTGGATGGCTTTAAATATGTCAATGATAACTACGGACACAAAGCGGGTGATTTATTATTGCAGATGGCAGCGGACAGATTGAAGGGTTTATTGCGAGAAAGTGACACTTTAGCTCGCCTGGGTGGGGATGAATTCCTTTTTGTGTTTTCCCAGATAAAAAACACCTGGGATGTTGAGACAATTGCCAAGAGGATATTGATGGCTCTAGCCGATCCCTTTGAATTCGGGGGAGAGGGGAAAGCTTATCTGACGGCAAGCATGGGTATTAGCTTATACCCTTTAGACGCTGAGGATGGCCGTAATCTTATTGATAGGGCGGATTTGGCTATGTACCAGGTAAAAAACAGCGGGAAAAACAACTATCATTTCTATCACTTTGATCCATGATAAAAATATCATCCCGGCAGGGAGGCGTATTGAGGTTGCTTTAGTCTGTAACCTTTTCCCAAACCCGTTCTTGGGTAAGCAATTGTAACAAATCACCGTCTAATTCCCCATCCTTAACCATAAATCCTAGGATTTTCAGGGCCTGCTCCAGGGGGAGAGCCTTTTTATACGGTCTATCGGAGGCGGTTAGGGCGTCAAAAACGTCTACTAGGGCTAAAATGCGGCCCTCTAGGGGGATTTGCTCTCCACTGAGTCCAAGGGGGTAACCTTTACCGTTGAGAAGCTCATGGTGAATGGTGGCGAAGAGGGGAACATCCTGCAACTTTTTAGTAAAGGGTATTTTCTCCAGCAGTTTTCCCGTTACCACCACATGGTCTTCCATAATCTTGCGTTCCTGCCCAGTCAGGGTTCCTTTAGCTACACAAAGGGAGGTAAGCTCACTTCCCCGCAGCCAAGGCTGCAAATCACCCGAGCTATCCGTATAGGTTTGGGAGGCTATTTCCTCAAGTTTTGCCACTATGTCCTGGTTGACGAAGGTGGCGGGGTGATCGATTTTGATTATAAATTCGCGGCTTTCCAAAATATAATTCCTTTTTTCCTGCCAGGTTTTATCCAACTGTTCTAATTGCCCCCGGCAATCATTATTGCTGCAAGACAAAAGTGATTGCTTTTCTTTCAAGTATTCAATCTCACTGCTGGATAGAATATAGTCAAAGCGTTGCAAGACTAGTTCAAGTTGACGCTCGATGCGGGTTGATTTGTTCATTACCTCCAAAGGGGTAGCAATCTTACCGATATCGTGCAGCCAGCCGGCCATTTCCAATTGTGCTATCTGTTCTTCGCTGAAAAATATGTCAGCCCAGTTACCTTGGTTTTGTTCATTGATAGCTCGGGCTATTTCCCCGGCCAACAATGCCACCCGGCGGGTATGGTTGGCATTATAAGGGGTGCGGGCATCTATAGCGGTAGCCATTACTTGGACAAAGGAATTGAACAACTCCTCTATATCAGCTATTAGCTGCATATTGCTTATGGCTATGGCCGCCTGCGAAGCTAGTGAAGCAACTACATTTTCAAAATAAGTAGCGAAGGGAACCAAGGCCCCGCTTTCATCCCGGGCGTTTATCAATTGCAATACCCCGATAATTTCCCCTTCATGATTCTCCAGCGGAATAACCAGCATAGAAAGGGTTTGATAGCCGGTGCTTTCGTCAAATTTCTTGGGACCGGAAAAATCGAATTCCTCCGCCTGGTACACATTAGGAATATTGACGCTCTTATGGGTAATGGCGGCATATGCCGAGACATTCTCCATCTTCAAAGCTACAGGAGGAAAGTTAATTATATCCCCCCGGCCTCCCAAAAAGGTGTTCATGGATTCGTTCTGCATTATCTTAAAACTCAAAGCGTCATTTTCACAAAGATAAAGAGTTCCCGCATCAGCATTGGTAATCCTACGGGCCTCGGTAACGATCATTTCCAAAAGACGGTTTTTATCCTTTTCGGCGGATAAAGCGATACCTATATTTATTATGTCATCAACCTGTTCCAAGATCTCGGGGGTGTAAGCCTTCAAATCGTTATCACCAAGCCTTCGCGGGCGGCAATGCAATTGGGGAAGGAAGATTGTGCCTCCCTTTCGATTTTTTCCATTTCTTCATCCCTGCGGGCTTTATCATGATGGAAAAGCGCTAGCTTTCTAACCTTAGCTGCCTGGGCTAGTTTAATAGCTTCCTGCCAGGTGGAATGACCATAGCCCAAATAGCGCGGATATTCTTCATCAGTATAGTTGCTGTCATATATCATCAAGTCGGTATTTTTTGCAAAGTCTATCAATCTAGGGTCTACACAGGAATAATGCTCGGTGTCAGTTATATAAGAGCAGGAGCGGCCGTCATAATCCAAGCGGTATGCCAGGCTGCCATTGGGATGATTGGTATGTACGGTGCGCAGTCGTATTCCATCGCCTAGGTCCAGATGGCTGCCGCTGTCTAATTCTTGGAATTCAATGTTGGCTCCTAGTTCGCCTAGGCTTACCGGGAAATGCTGGTAGGTCATCTGTCCGCGCATTAAATCGGCAAAAGTAGAATTTACCTTGCTCTGCCCGTAGAGGATGAAACGGTTGCCTTTGATGAAAGCAGGGGCAAAAAAGGGGAAGCCCTGGATGTGATCCCAATGGGTATGCGAAATAAAGATTTCCCCGCAAATCGGATTTTTACCTTGCAACAAATGCTGCCCCAAATGGTGGATGCCGGTGCCGGCATCCATAATAAAAAGACGCTGCCCTATCTGCACTTGCACACAGGAGGTATTTCCTCCGTATTTAATAGTATGGGGGCCTGGTACGGGGAGCGAGCCTCTGACCCCCCAAAAAGTAATTTCAAAATCACTTTTGGTCATTTCCCTGACTACTCTCCTTTCTTAGCTCGATGTACTTTTGGGCCGTTTTAAAGCAATAATCTTTCTCTACCTGCTATTAACCTCTTATGAGCTGGGAACCATAGACACCCACAACCAGTGGGGAAATTGCGCGGGGGAAGATTCCTCGCAAACTCGGAATGACCGTCGGCAGCTATTTTCATATTATCGATAATAACATAATAAAGGAAATAAAAATATAGGTTAGTTGCTGGATGAACAGATGATATCCAGTAGTTGTCCCTCTAGACGCAGGAATTCCGGGGAGGACAAATTGCGCTTCTTTCCTAGGTTGACAGGAAGCTCTTGGACAATATTGGAGGGAGCTGGGGAGAGAATTATAATCCTATCAGCCAGGAAAAGGGCTTCTTTTAAATCGTGGGTAACGGCGATAACAGTGAAACGTTTTTCCAGCCAGTGCAGGTTAATATCTTGCATTATGCTGGTCTTAACCGGCAGGTCCAGGGAGGAAAAGGCTTCGTCTAAAATGAGCAAGTCCGGTTCCGTTAGCAAAGCCCGAGCCAAGTTTACCCTTTGTTGCATTCCTCCGCTCAATTGGTTCGGGAAGTACTTGGCAAAGCCACCCAGCCGGAGTTTCTCTAGAACAGCAGGAACATCCCCCTTTTCATTGACAAAAAGAAGATTGTCCTCTACGTTCCGCCAGGGAATTAACCGTGGTTCCTGGAAAACGAAACCTATTTTCTTGGAACTGAGCTTTATTTCCCCGAAGGAGGGCTTCTCTAGGCCGGCAATTAAGCGCAAAAAAGTGGTTTTCCCCGAACCGGAAGGCCCCAATAGGACGATCCTCTCTGATTCCCGAATGTCTAGGTTCCAGTTATTTAATACGGGGAGCGCAGCAAAGGATTTATGTAGGGCTTTTACTTCTAAACTGGCACCCATAGTTTGGAAAGCCTCCCTGTCCCTGTTTTAATCAGTCTTTCGGTTATAATGCCTAACAATACGGCCAGAAGGGTATAGGCATAAACGGAAGGGGTGTCAACAAAACTTCGGGCGTCGAAAATATTTAGGCCTAGGCCACTATCCCCGCATAGATACTCAGCTACTAATATAACCTTCCATGCCTGTCCCAAACTGACATCTATAATGGCAATAATAAAGGGCAGGAGGGAGCCAAAATAAATGTCCCGAATAATTTTCCTTGGGGGTACTCGGTAGAGGCGCGCCATTTCCAGGAGTCTTTTATCCAGGTTGCGTACTCCGGATATCGTGGTAAGAATAGCTACAGGTAGAAGGGATAAAAAGGCAATCAATACCGGTCCCTGCCAATTTCTACCCCAGGTAAAGAGGACTAGGGACAGCCAGGATATAACCGGTACCGCTTGAATAACCATAATTATGGGCCGTGACATATCGTATAAGGGTTCAAAAAGCCCGATACTCAAACCCAGGGGGAGGCCTAGAAGAAGGACCTATCCCAGGGCCATCAGGACTTTCAAGGCGGTATGCAGACCGGCCAGTGAAGTAGCCGGGCTGAGCAAAAGTTGGAAAAAAAGGCTAAAGGTCACTCCCGGGGTTGGAACGATTATATTTTTATCAAGAAATGCTGCCAGTAACTGCCATAAGAGGACGAAGAAGATTATACCGATTAAAGAACGTATTATGGTTTTCATCAAGAGTAAAAATCCTCATCCGGGAGTTCCGGTGTGCCTTGGGGATAGAGTTCTTTCATTTTTTGCAGGTAAAACTCTACTTCCGGTTTGGCGATATCGCTATCGACGAAATCGAATTCGATACGGCCCAGGGCTTGTTTTAGCACCGGCTGCGGTATACTAGGCAAAATATCGGACGCCACCGCTAGGGCTTGGTCTACATTGTCATTGCCCCAACGGGTAGATTCAGCAAATAATCGGGCTATTTCCCCGCTTTCCTGCGGGTATTCCTCGAAGAAATCATCGGTCACAAATAGCCCCGCAATGGGTATTCTTGCTGGTTTGCCGGTAGTTTTGCTCCAGTATTCCTGAAAATCCAATACGATTTTACCGCTATCGCCACTTATAGCTAGGGTGACGAAAGGCTCAGGCAGGGCGGCAAAATCAACTTTGCCGGCTTTAAACAAGGCCACTATCTCCTGTGGTGGAGCATAAAGTATTTTTACGTCCTTATCCGGCTCTAATCCTTCTTGAGTTAAGGCCGCCCGCATTATGACATCGGCGGTCTGCCCCCTGCCGTGGGCGGTATAGACTCTTTGGCCCGCTAGTGACTTCCAACCATTAAAAGGGGTGTCTCCGGCTGCCAGCAAGTAGAAAACCTTCCATTCATGCACCCCCAAGAGCTTTATATCTATTCCTCGGGCGTAAATGTTAGCGGCGGCGCTTATAGGAAGAACTGCGAAGTCCGCTTTTTCGGAAGCTAAAAGGGCTACCGCCTCATCGTTGTCTGTCCAGTATTGGACGGTAATGGGTAATTCGCTTTTTACCTGTTCAGAACTGATACCGGCTACCGGGATTACAGTGGGGCCTAACGGGTTAATCAGAGTAATTTGTCCCGGCGGCTCCGGATGCGAACCATTTTTCCAAAATAGAAAGCCGCCCGCCAGAAATAGAACGATAATTAGCAACCAAACACCTTTTTTCATGGACCAAAACCTCCTTTGCCTATTTTGGTTATTATATTATATTATGCATTATCCTGCCTAGAAGAATAAATGTTGATTATAGCAATATTCTCTAAGTGAACCCCGATAGGCGGTTTATGATTAGCGCTATTAGCTATCTGCGATATTCTCTACATATCGAAAAGAACCGGCATTATGTTATACTAAAAAAAGCCTTAAGGAGGGGTTTAGTTGGGATTTTGGCAACGGATCAGACATATAAGAAGACGGCAGCAAATAGTGGGTGTACTGGTCAAGAATGGTTTTGGCTATATGGTACAGCGGTTAGGTTTGGATAGCCTAACCCCTCTGACAGAAAGACAGACCTTAGGGGCGGAAAGACCAGGGGACAGGCTGCTGGCACAAAAACTGCGGCAGTCCCTGGAGGAACTCGGTCCTACCTTCGTTAAACTGGGACAAGTTTTGAGTACTCGTTCAGACCTGATGCCCCCGGTGTTTATAGAAGAATTGGAGCGTTTACAAGATAAAGTGGAAGCTATGCCACCTACCGACCTAATGAAGCAATTGTTATGCGAATTGGGACACCCGGACGAAGTATTTGCCGAATTTAACCCTCTGCCTTTGGCCGCTGCTTCTATAGGGCAGGTGCATTTAGCTCGTCTGCGGACCGGCGAAGAGGTTATCGTAAAGGTGCAAAGACCTGGTATAGAGAAAACAGTACAGAACGATTTGGAGATAGTTTTGGGATTAGCCCGCTTATCGGAACTGCGCTCTACCGAAGCGCGACGCTTAGGCATTAAGGATATGGTGGAAGAATTCTCCCGTATGTTTATACGGGAATTAGATTATGCCCGCGAGGCCCGTAGCACTGAGCGGGTGTATCAGAATTTCTCCGATGATAAGCGGGTGGTTATCCCACGGGTTTATTGGGAATACACGACCGGCAAGGTATTAACGGAGGAGTATATCGAGGGAGTTAAATTAAGCGATTTAGGAGAAATAGACCGGCGGGGTTGGAATCGAAGAAAGATATCCCAGCTAGGCACCGAAACCTTTCTTTCCCAGATAATACTGCATGGATTTTATCAGGCGGATCCTCACCCGGGCAACATTTTACTGCTGGATGAGACCCGGATTGCGTTTATTGACTTTGGGCAAATTGGCTCTTTAAGTGAGACCAGGCTGATATATTTAGGCGAATTGCTACTAGCCGTAAGTAAACAGAATATGGATAAGGCTATGGCCAGCCTGCAGGATATGGGTATAATCGGCGAATTGGATAATATAGAAGATTTTCAGGAGGATTTTGCCGATCTAATCAAAAGTGTCTCCGGCAGTATCGGTAAAATAAATATAAAACGTTTACGTAACGAACTCATGGATCTTTCCTACCGCCACCAGCTAAAAATGCCGGCCTATCTAACCGGACTGATGAAAGCCCTTATTACCGTTGAAGGGGTGGGGAAAAAACTCGACCCGGATTATGATTTTATGGATAATGCTCAGCCCTTGGTTGACAAAGCTTTGCAAGAGCGGCTCAAAGCGGAAAGTGTCTATAAATACATTCGCCGTAGATATTACCGGGATTTAAGGCCTTTGACGGCTTTGCCTTCCAACTTTAACAGGTTGGTCCGAAGGGCTGGCGAAGGGCGGCTAAAAATAAAGATGGAAATGGAACTAAGCAATAAAGCTTATCATGGGATTTCCCGTTTGGTAAGCCGTCTTAGTGCTAGCTTGATAATAACCGGAGCTTTGATAGGTTCTTCATTTATATTACAAGCCAACCATTCTGTTTGGGTGGAAAAGTTTAGCTATCTTGGGGTATTGGGTTTTGCAGTGGCTATTATAAGTCTTGTAGCCTTTTTGATTTCTTCACTGCGGCCATGATAGCGCGGAACGGTAGAAGTAATCGCTTGCGGCCTTAAGAGTCACCCCGTCATTTTCATATAAACCCCCATGCTGGGCGGGTTCAGCGCAAATAACGATGAAAATAGCGGGGCAACGATGTTGGTCTTTTGACGCAGATATTCGCAGATTAACTATGATTTTCGCAGATTTTTAGGGGGTTTATGTCATTGCGAGGAGCGGAGCGACGTGGCAATCTTCCC
>CAYRCG010000084.1:0-9490 GCA_964422685.1 uncultured Syntrophomonas sp.
CACGAGAAACACCCCCGACCTAACCTTATCCTGCTAGATTTACGCCTGCCTAAATTAGATGGTTTGGCTGTCTTAAAGGAGATTAAACAGGCGGAAGACTTAAGGGTTATACCTACGGTGGTCTTGACCTCTTCTGATAACGAAGACGATATATGCCGGGCCTATAACTACCATGCTAATAGTTACCTGGTCAAGCCTGCAGATTATGATAGGTTTAAAGAGTTGATACTAGGGGTAGGGCGCTATTGGCTGAAATGCAATGTTAATCCGTTGGTAAGCTAGTAGGGAAATAGCCCCCCATGGGCTAAACGGTTAGGGTATTAGTAAGAATGTTAGCAGCTTAAAAAGTAGGAAGATAGCAATATTGTACTTGAGGTGGCAGAAGATGAAAAAGCGTATTTCCGTGCTTGTTGTTGAAGATGATGTGCTGCATAGCCAGTTAATCAGGAGAGCTTTCGACGAACACCCGCGTTTTAAATTGAAATTCGGTTGCAATTTGCTGGAGGCCCGCAGGATTCTTGAAGAAAGAATCCCAGATATCGTAATCTGTGATTGTTTACTGCCCGATGGGCGGGGAATAGAGCTTATTCCCCCCGGCAATGAACACCAGTCGATACAGCCATCCTTTCCTATTATCATGATGAGTAGCTACGGTAACGAGGAGGTAGCGGTTGAGACTATTAAGGCCGGGGCCTTAGATTATTTGGTGAAATCACCGGAGGCCTTTTCTGGGCTGCCGGAATTCATTTTACGGCGTTTGCGGGAATGGGAACATATTAAGGCCCGCTACGCGGCGGAAAAAAAACTGCGGGATGTGCTTTTACAGACCGTAGAAAGTTTGGCCGCGATGCTGGAAATACGCGATCCTTATACCGCCGGGCATCAGAAAAAAGTGAGTGCGCTGGCTTGTGCTATTGCAGGAGAGATGGGACTCCCCAAAGAAGTAATCGAAGGAATACATATTGCTGCTATCCTCCATGATATCGGCAAAATCAGCATACCGGCTGAATTTCTATCCAAGCCCGGTCGTTTGAGCCCCATGGAATTCGATATTATTAAAACCCATCCCATAAATGCCTACGAAATGCTTAAATCTATTGATTTTCCTTACCCGGTAGCCCAGATTATACTGCAGCATCACGAAAAAATGGATGGTACCGGGTATCCTTATGGTCTCCTAGGGGCGGATATACTATTGGAAGCACGGATTATTACCGTAGCGGATGTAGTTGAGGCCATTTCTTCCCATAGGCCCTACCGCCCGGCCTTAGGTATACAATTTGCCCTGGAGGAAATAACGCAGCAGGCCGGGAAACTATATGATCCCGAGGTTGTGAGAGCCTGCTTGGTTCTTTTCCGAGAAAAAGGTTTTTCCCTGGATGATTCTGTTCGCGCCATGTAGTCCGCCGGTTGCATGCCCTGAAAGTTCGCCGGAAAAATGCTTCCCTTCTAGCCAGGATATCATTCCGCCCGCCTCACACTTCAAATATATGATTTAACCCCACTTGACAATGCCAAGAAAGCAGTTAAGATTAAAACTAATAACATGTTACCTGATTTGCGATAGAATTAATCCGGCAATCATGGGGGTGATAGCGGCAAAATATAACAGCTATTTATTATGATTCCAGGATAAATAAGGGGGCTAAAAAATGGATTATGATTACCAGACCATTAAAACAGAGAAACTAGAAAACGGAATATTGTCAGTGGCACTCAATCGACCGGAAAAATACAATGCCATGAATATGACCATGCTGAACGAACTGAATGACCTGTGGCTCAAGCTAAAGAGAGATCTTGAGACTCGGGTCGTTATTTTAAAAGGCGAAGGAGAAAAGGGCTTTTGCGCCGGTATGGAAGTAGCGGATATTATTCAACCCCAGGTAATGGCCGATATCCCGGCTATGTATGACTTGCAGATGCCTATCGGGGAACTGCAGATAAACATGAGGAATTGTCCTCAGCCTATTATTTGCCTAGTGCATGGAGCCGCCGCTGGGGCGGGCTTCAGTTTCGCCATAGCGTCCGATATTCGGGTGATCTCTCCCGATGCCCGCTTCTGCGCAGCTTATGTAAACATCGGATTAGCCGGAGCCGATATGGGCAGCAGCTATTTTCTGCCGCGCATCATCGGCAGTGGACGAGCCTACGAATTCCTTTACACCGGGGCTTGGATGAATGCTGAGGATGCTATGCAGTTAGGTTTTGCCTCTCGTTGTGTGGAAAGGGAAAAGCTATGGGAAAGTGCCCTAGAAATTGCCCAGCAGATAGCTAAAAAAGACCCGCTGGCGATGAAGCTTACCAAGGAGGCAGTCAACCTGAACATTGATATCGGCAGTCTAGAAGCCGCTATAGTGATGGAAAACAGGAATCAGAATATGATGATAAGCCTTTTGGCTAACCGGACGAAGAAATAAAGGAGCGGGAGAATAGCTCGTTATTAACAATATGTTAGGGTACCGGCCTATGCGTCACCTTGTTTGGAATAACCCATAGGTTTTGCGGGTTTGGGGTATGATAAATGCCGGGAATCTACCTAATACTATATACAAGGAGTTTTGTATGCTGGATTTTCCTACTTTCTGGTGTTTTCGTCTCAACGCTTTATCGCGCAAAATAAGCCGCATGTATAATAACCGCTGTGCCAAACACGGGGTTACTGCTGCTCAGAGCTTTGTAATATTTGATGTCATGGACCATCCCGGCACTAGTGTTAAAGACATAGCTATCAGGGTCCAATTGGACAGTCCTGCTATTACCGGGCTAATTGACCGTTTGGTCAAAGAAGATCTGGTGGAAAGAAGGGATGATCCAGAAGATCGGCGCAGCCTCAAAATATACCTTACAGAAAAAGGACAAGAACTTGCGGATACTGCCCTGGTTCCCATGGCGATTGAATTCAATAGATTCATCAGAAAGTTGCTAAAACCGCAAGAATCGCTTATATTCCAGCAATCCCTAGATCTTATTGATCAGCAATTGAATAAAGGCGGTGACGACATAGGCGGAAGCCTAAAGCGTGATGAAAACGGGTAAAGATTCCGCGCAAGCTCAGAATTTTCACGCACTATGTGCGCCACGGTAAACGAAAAGGGTCAGGGTTTTCGCTTTTAATAGTAGAGATATTATCAGCGCCCGTCAGCGCCTGAGGGGTCAGCGTAAATCTGCATCTAAAAACCCCTTTCATAGCAATGACAAGGGCTGTGCTGGTATGATAGTGTAACTCTCGGAATAATAGTGTAGAGTTTGTCGCATCGAATGCCCCCGTCATTGCGAGGAGCGAAGCGACGTGGCAATCTTCCCTTCGTGGAGTGAGGCGTGCGGGGGAAGATTCCTCGCAAGCTCGGAATGACATAAGGACACAGGGCAATCTTGCCGGTGTTGCCCATGCGCAGCGTCCGTCTTCGCGGACACACTGGATGCTCCCTGCGGTCGCTATTAAGGTAGCGGCGAGCGGTATATTTTGCAAGCAAATGCAAAAACATTACTTTTGGCAGCGGAATCAAACCATTATTCATAACAGCGACAGTTTTGAGTAGTTTTTATAAATGGCTATTGCAGATCAAAAATGAAAAGGAGGTTTTTATTGTGGATTTCAACTTGAGCAAGGAGCAATCGTTGATCCAACAGATGGCCCAGGAGTTTGCGGAAAAAAGCATAGCTCCGGTAGCTAAACAGATTGATGAATATAACAAGATTCCGGAAGAGATTTTAGCTGGAATGGCAGAACTGGACCTTTTCGGTATCCCTTTCCCTGAGGAATACGGCGGAGCTGATGGTGGTTATGATGGCTATGTATTAGCTTTAGAGCAGATTGCCAAGGTCTCCGGTGGCATAGCTATGACTGTGGCGGCTCATACCCTGGGCTTAGGGGCTATATCCACTTTTGGCACCGAAGAACAAAAGAAAAAATATATGCTTCCCGGTTGCAAGGGCAAGCATATAGTATCATTTGCTTTTACAGAACCGGGAACCGGTTCCGACCCGAAGCAGATTACTACTAATGCGGTTAAACAAGGCGATTTCTATATACTCAACGGCACCAAGCGCTTTATTTCCAATGCTAATTACCCCGGGGCAATGGTGGTTTTTGCCCGGGAGATGGAAAGTGGAGAGGTCACCGCTTTTATCCTTGATAAATGGACGGAAGGCTATACGATATCCGAACCCTGGGATAAAATCGGCATGCATGGGGGGCAGTTGCTCGATGTGTATTTGAAGGATGTCAAAGTACCGGCTGAAAACCTGTTGGGGAAGATTGGCCAGGGTTTCCCCATTTTGCTTCTGGGAATTGCCTTGGGCAAAATCGGCACCAGCACGGCAGCACTGGGTGGCACCTTGGCCGCTCTGGAGGAAGCCAGCAAATATGCCCGGGAAAAAACCCACCGCGGGCAGCCGATAGCGAAATTCCAATCCATCCAGCTTAAAATTGCTGATCTAGCCATAAAGTATGAAACCGCTCGCTGGTTATGTTATCGTCTGGGTACTTTAGCTAATGACATAAAAGATACAGGCAAATTTGCCACTGAGGCGGCCCTGGTCAAGGCGTATTGTGGGGATAATGTGGTGGATGCGGCTCGTATAGCAGTAGATGTACACGGCTCTTATGGGCTTATGCGAGACTATGCTATTGAACGGGTCTATCGTGATGCTATAATCGGGCCGGAAATCGAAGGGGTCGCTGATATGCAAAAAATGATTGTAGCCGCTTCTATTCTGAGGAAATAAGCAAAAAGGAGTCGGAAGGCGGGGGTTTGAAAGGATAGGGTACCCCGGCTTTCGACGTAAGGACAGATTTTTGGATATAAGTGCGGAAAATCCAGGAGGTGAGGTTTAATGGAGAAATTTGATGCCATAGTAGTGGGGGCTGGTCTGGCCGGCTTGGCGGCGGCTTACACTTTAGCCGGGGAAGGTCTGGAGGTATTGGTATTAGAAAGGGGCGACTACCCTGGGGCTAAGAATGTGACCGGTGGGCGCCTTTATCTTAACCCGGTTCGCGAGTTGTTTCCTGATTTATGGAAAAAGGCACCCCTGGAGCGCTTTATCTGCCAAGAAGGAGTTACAATCATGGGCCGGGGGAGCTCGGTGACTATGAATTATACCGGGGATGAATTGCGGCAGGAACCTTACCAGAGTTATAGCATCCTTAGAGCTAGGTTTGACCGCTGGTTGGCCAAACAGGCGGAAAGAAAAGGTGCTATGCTGGTGGATAAGACCCGGGTGGATGACCTGATAAAAGAAGAT
Source organism: uncultured Syntrophomonas sp. (assembly GCA_964422685.1). Lineage (GTDB taxonomy): Bacteria > Bacillota > Syntrophomonadia > Syntrophomonadales > Syntrophomonadaceae > Syntrophomonas. Next base: position 5,248 of record CAYRCG010000084.1, read on the forward strand.
GGCCGGGTGTGCGGGGTAGTGGCCGGTGGGGACGAACTCCATGCCGAGGTGGTAATAGCCTGCGATGGAGTTTTGTCCCTGATAGCGGAAAAAGCCGGTCTGCGCTCCCCGGGAAAGCCGGAGGACCATGCGGTAGGTTTCAAGGAAGTCATTGAATTGGAGCAACAGCTCATCAATGAGCGTTTTGGCTTGGAAGGCAACGAAGGCTTGGCTCGTATGTTCATGGGAGAGGTGACCCGGGGCAAGTTCGGTGGAGGTTTTCTATATACCAATAAGGACAGTATCAGTTTGGGGATGGTAGTGGGCATCAAGGATCTGATGCAAGGTGAACCGGCAGTGCAAGCCCCTTTGCTCCTGGACGAATTTAAGCAACGACCGGAAATAGCGGCCTTAATCAGGGGCGGGGAAACGGTGGAGTATTCCGCTCATGCCATTCCGGAGGGGGGTTACAAAGCCCTGGGGAAACTTTTTGGTGACGGTATTCTACTGGCGGGAGATGCCGCCGGTTTTTCCATGAATATCGGGGTAACGGTAAGAGGTATGGAATATGCCCTAGCCTCCGGTTACTATGCGGCCCAGGCGGTGATTGCAGCCAAGAAGGCGGGAGACTTTACCGCTAAAGGATTAGGCATATATCAGGAACTACTAGAGCAGAGTTTTGTCCTGCAAGACTTTAAGAACTTCCAAGAGGCCCCATTAGCTTTGGAGAATCCCCGCTTCTTCCAGCACTATCCGGAAATGTTGGGCAACATGATGCGGGATGTATATGCTGTCCCTGCCGGTCCTAAAGATAGAATCTACCCGACAATCAAACAATACCTTGGTTTCGGGGAATTATGGGCTATGTTGGGTGATGCGAGGAAGGTGATGAAAATATGAGTGAAATACCAGGATTGAAGGCTAAACTGGGATTAGATGTTTTCAAAGCTGACAAGGAAGCCCATATAAAGATCAGGGCCGGTATGGAGAAAGATCCCCGCTTAAAAAGGGCGATTCTGGTATGCCCTGCCGGGCTTTATAGCGAAAATGCCGAAGGCGCTGTGGAGTTTACCATTGATGGATGCCTAGAATGCGGCACCTGCCGTCTGGCTTGCGGCCCTGAGGTCTTGGAATGGAATTACCCCAGTGGCGGGAGCGGGGTACAATTCCGCTTCGGCTAAGATGGTAAGGGGAAAATGACAAGGGAATGGTGGTATTGTCATCAAGGTAGCTTCTGCTTCGGCTAGGTAAAGTATATAAGGGGGTTACAATATGAATGTTGTAGTGGCTATGAAACAGATACCTGATCTACAACAGATAAGGATTCGCAATCGGCAACCGGTTTTGGACGATGTCCCCTGGACCATGGGGGCTATAGATAAGAATGCTTTAGAGGCAGCGGTTATGCTTAAAGAAGCCCAAGGAGGTAAGGTTATCCTACTTTCCGCCGGCAACGAGGAATTAGAGGACACCGCTAAGGAAGCCTTAGCAGCCGGAGCCGATGAAGCCTTGCTCATCATCGGTGATGAACTGGAAGGGAGGGACAGTGCGGAAATAGCCGGAATACTGGCAGCCGCCATGCAGCGTATAGAAAAGGTGGACTTGCTGATCTTCGGTGAAGGCAGCGGGGATAACTATTCGGGGCAGGTGGGCTCGCGGGTAGCAGAAATACTGGGATTGCCCCAAGTGGGCTACGTTTCCTCAATCGAAGTATTGGAGGGGAGCTTACGCTTAATCCGTTCCCTGGAAGATGGTGAGGAAGTGGTTGAAGTGGGAATGCCGGCGGTGGTAACGGTCACTTCGGGTATCAATGAACCGCGCATAGCTTCCGTAACCCAAATATTGAAAGCCGGGAAAAAACCTAAGGAAATATTAGAACTAGACGATTTATCTGTAAACCTGGACGGCATACCTGCGGTAAAGACAGTGAGTAACTTGGCTCCCGAAAGTGAGCGCAAGCGGGTAGCTATCAAGGATGTTGACGGGCTGTTAGCCGCCCTTAAGGGCGAAAACCTGATTGGGGGTTAGGTCAAATGGCAGGAATTTTGATTTATAGTGACAATGATAGACTAGCCCTGGAATTATTGACGGCAGCCGGCTTAATTGCAGATGCTCAGGGTGGGGAAGTGAGGGCGGCCTGTATAAACAATCCCGAACAATGCCAACTCCTATCCGCTGCCGGGGCTAAGGTACAGAAAATAGAAAATCCGGCTATTACCCCGACTGATGCGGGCAATGTAGCCTTGGTTTTAAATGAAATCTGTCTAAAACTGAATTGTTCCATAGTATTGTTGTCTTCTGACCGCCGGGGCCGTGAACTATCCGGGCGTCTGGCTCAGTTGATGGGGGCAGGTTGCCTGACGGATATTTCTGCGTTGGCAGTTGCAGGGACAGAGATTCATTGCCAGCGTAATGCTTTAGGCGGAGCTACCGTAGCTACCCAATATATTGAAGGAGAGAAGCAGGTTCTGGCTATAATGCCGTGGGCTTTTGCGCCGGCTTTAAAGCAGGGTGGGGGAAGTATCGACGAATTATCGGCAGAGGTTCCGCCTTCCCGGATTAAACTAGTAGAATCCCGGGCTAAGGATAGCAGCAACGTGAATATAGAAGAAGCTTCGATCTTGGTAGTAGCCGGTCAGGGGGTGGACAGCCAGGAAGAATTGGCGGACTTGGCAAGTTTGGCGAAAAAGCTGGGCGGTGAACTGGCCTGTACCAAACCGCTGGCAACCGACAAGAAATGGTTGCCGGAAGATAGAGTCATCGGCCTTTCCGGCAAGAAGTGTCAGCCGGAATTAGCTATTCTCCTGGGTGTTTCCGGACAGGTGCAATTTACGGTAGGCATCCGGGATGCCGGGGTTATCGTGGCGGTCAATAACGACGAAAACGCCTATATACACCAGATGGCCGATTATTCCATGGTGGCCGACTTGCAATCGGTGGTCGCAGGGCTGAATAAGGCATTAGGGTGATGCCCTAGATATTCCGAGCGCAGCATCCTGTCATTGCTATGAAAGGGGTTTTTAGACGCAGATTTACGCTGACCCTGCGGGCGCTGATGGACGCTGATAATATCTCAACCATTAACAGCGATTGTCCTGACCCTTTTCGTTTACCGTGGTGCATGTAATGCGTGAAAATTCCGAGCGCAGCGAGGTATCATAAACCCCTTATAGGTATTTGCGTTTTCCCTGGACAGCAGGAAGGTAACAAAAGAAATAAGCGAAAGCCCCCAAAAAGGGGGCTAGTTTTTTTGTTGCCCTTGCCCTCCTTCCCTCCCTGTTATATATTCTTATCAGGGAGGTTATGAAGGAAATGAAAATAGCCCTGACTTTTTTTGCCTTAACACTGTTTTTGCTTTATTCATTATATTTTGTGAAGATTATCAAGGGAAGTCCGGAAATCTTCGAAAAAGAGCTGCTGGGTGGTTTGGCTAACTGGATGCTGGAGAAAGGGGCGAAGAGCCAGAGCCATATTTGGCAAATGTTCCTTTTTTCTTTTTTATTGGAAGCAAACTATTTTTTGCTAGTATTCCTAACAATCGATAACTACTTTATGCTCGTTTTCGCAGTATTATTTGCGGCATTCGAATTATTCCATCTATTCACCCTCGGTTTTTCCTTACGAGGTTTTTTCCAAGGAAAAAAAGTGTTGAAGGAAGTATTTAATTGGAAAGTAGAAAGGTGCAGTGCTTTATTTTTCTTCACCTATTCCCTACTTTTGCTCGTCAATCTTTATTGGCTATAATCCCTGTCCCCATATATTCCCAAAGTAAGCAATAATAGCAACGACGGCTATTTACGTTATCATCGGGGGGAAGAGGAAAAGCTGTTACTTTTCACTGATGACTTGTTTAGCAGTCTAAGTCTTACAGCAATTTTAGCATAGGATGCTTTAATCCTCCGCGCTCCCCCCCTTATTCTTATCTTTATCCTGTTCATTACCTTGTTCTGGTTCTAGATACTTGAATAATTCCTGGGCGGTTTCCAGGCGAAAATCTTTTTCTTCTTTTGTGTTGTTTTTGCCCCGTTCCAGGCTGGAAACGACCCAATAAAGCATAAGTGCTATTGCTAAGGCTAAAAGGAATATATATAGTAGTGGACTCAATGCTGATAACCTCCTTTGCCTTAATAGTATTTCCCCAAAACGAAAAAAATTAAGAGGTATAATTAGTATAATGGTGAGGAGTGAGGCGTGAGGCGTGAGGAGTGAGGCGTGAGGGGTATTGGTAACTACCCGCTACTTCTTACCGTTCAAGAGCCCTCAA
>CAYRCG010000085.1:0-9454 GCA_964422685.1 uncultured Syntrophomonas sp.
CTCCTCGCAATGACATAAACCCCTAAAAATCTGCGAAAATCATAGTTAATCTGCGAAAATCTGCGTCAAAAAAACGGCTTCGCTCCCTATTTTTCATCGGTGGTTGCGCCCCCAAGGACATAAGAATTTTGACGCGAAACATGCACTATATTAACATATTTGCTGGCGGTATCTGCCAAAGTATAATAGGATAATTACAATCATACTAAGGCCTAGATGGAAAAAGAGGTGGAATAGTGGCTGAATTTTTAAAAGTAGTAAATTACCTGGAAGCCCGGCAGAAAGTTATAGATTACTTTCCCCGGCAGGGGAAGGAAAGGGTTTGTTTAGATGAAGCACAACGGCGGGTCCTAGCTGATGATATACAAAGCCCAGAGGACTTGCCCGCTTTTCATCGTACCGTAGTGGATGGTTATGCGGTTTCTGCCGAGGACACCTTTGGCAGCAGTGAATCGCTGCCGGCCTATTTGGACTATATGGGGGAAGTCAAAATGGGGCAAGAGGCGGGTTTAAGCCTTGAGAAGGGACAATGTTGCTGGATCCCTACCGGGGGAATGCTGCCGACAGGAAGCAATGCGGCAGTAATGGTCGAATATACGGAAAAACTGGGTGATGATACCGTACTGGTTTACCGGCCGGTAGGACCGTGGGAAAATGTAATGCAAAAGGGCGAGGATATAAAAAAGGGGGAAATAATTTTTGCGGCGGGTAGCTTTTTGCGGGCGCAGGATATTGGCTTATTAGCATCTTTGGGCATTGATGAATTACCAGTGTTCAAGTCCCTGCGGGCGGGGTTGATTTCGACCGGGGATGAAATTGTTCCCATTGAGGTGAGCCCTTCTGTTGGCCAAGTACGGGATGTTAACTCGCACGCGCTAGCGGCGGCTATCGAGGAATGTGGCGCGGTCCCCCGCATTTATCCCCTAGTTACGGATGATATCGGGGACCTTAAGAATGCAGTGGAAATAGGTATGGGGGAGAATGATTTACTGATTATGTCAGGGGGGAGCTCAGTAGGCCTGATGGATGTAACCCTGGAAGTTCTCCTATCTTTTCCTGGGGCCGAACTGCTTTTCCACGGCATCGCGGTTAAACCTGGTAAACCTACTTTAGCCGTAAAAATAGAAGACAAGATGGTCATCGGCCTTCCCGGTCATCCGGTATCAGCCTTGATGATGTTCCATATTATATGTGCACCGGCTATAAGTCCTGCGCCGCCTTTAAGTATAAGGGCACGGTTAGAGCTTAATCTATCCTCACAGGCGGGACGAGATGATTTTGTCCCGGTAGTATTGCGGGAAAAGAACGGCCTAGCGCTGGTTTTACCGCTTTTAGGAAAATCGGGTTTGATGAGCATACTATCGCAGGCGGATGGTTTTATTCATATTCCGCATGAAAAACAGGGTCTAGTCAAGGGGGAAGACGTAAGGGTTTATCTTTTCAGGTAGGTTTATTTCATTTTCCACAGGATTTTTCCTAGGATAATACATTTTTCCTGTTCGCAGAGCTGCGCCGGATAAGCCTTGTTATCACAAAGCAGTATATACTTATCTTCGTAACGATTCAAACGCTGGACAATTGCGGGATTCTGTTGGTAAATAATCGCCACCAAATCATTATTCTGTATTTGCATCTGCCTTTTGACCAATACGATGCTTTGATTTTCTATAGTCGGTTCCATTAAATCCCCGTGTACCCGGAGGAAGAAGTAATTAGCTATATCATGTCCATAAAGCTGCATGATCGTATCATTTACCGGCCGGTATTCCTCTATAAAACCTTGGTTAGCTTCATTAACGGAGGATACTATCTTATTATAAACTGCCACCAACCCAGCTCTTAGCGCAGATTGCCAATCAACAGTGCGAGTATCCCCTTGATTTGCCCCGGTAGCCGATTGCCGGGCAGGCGCCTCCGCTTGGATAGCGGGGGGTGCGGTACTCTTTTCCTCTCGCCGTATTTCCAGTAATTCATTTACTAGCCGGTGGCTTTCCAATGCTTCCTCCGGTGGGAGATGAGGAAAGGAGGTCCCTAGGAGAAGCCCTGGCGATACTCCGAAGAAGGCCGCTAGTTTATGCAGGTGGTTCAGTTCGATACGAAGCTTTCCTTTTTCATAGAGCCGTATAACCGACTCGCTAATCCCTAACTTTTGACTTAGTTGTATTTCGCTTAGTTCCTTTTCCAGGCGTAGGTATTGCAGGCGTTCTTTGAATTGCATAGATAGTCGCTCCCCCAATCAACTCTGGAGAATATTTTACTAGTTTAGCCTTTTCTTTTCAAGGTGGTAAGGTGAATGGCCAAGAACGGGGAGAGGGTTATCCCCTGCAATTTGTTATTGCTGGTTAATGGGGGCAGAAAGAGGGGATTAGAATTCTGCCATAAGTTCCTGTTGTAGTTTTTGCCGGGTGCTTTCCAGGGAGGGGAAATCCATGGCGGGGATATATAAAGATTCTAATTCATCATGGTATTGTTTGGCTTTGCGAAGGAATTCCACTGCTCCTTGCAGGGATTCGTCAAAGCGCTTGTGAGCATAGAAAATTCTTCTGGCATGGGGGTCAATGATGGATTTATCTGCGAATTCATCGAAATCGAGAAGCCTTTTATGCTTAGCCGAGATTCTTTTTCCATAATTTATAATACAGGTAGAAAGGTTAATTAGGGCGGCTTTTTTTTCCGGTAAAAGAATAAGGTCGATTTCTTGGGGTTCGAAGGGGTTGTGGTATATTTCCCCATAATATTGATGCAGCTTGAGCATATAGGCGACGTGCTTTAGTAATTCCTGGATGCCGCTACCCGGGCTGCCGGTTAGTGCAAATATGGAATAATCTTCATCAAAAAGGCTTTCTACTCTGCTCTCTACCCCTGTTGGGGTAATAGAGGCCGCAAATAGATGGCGAACTTCATAGGGCGAGACGGTACTGCCCTGCAAGAACTCCCCGCCTAACGCCAAAGCATTGCGCTTAACCGCGCTAAGGTCTCGGGCTTCTTCATAATAGGATTGCCATTCCGCGTAAGCGCCGGCAGCTTCCTGTAGGCGCAAATAGGCTCGGGCGAAAGAACGGGAGGTTTCCTGGCCGAGTTTTATCACTTCATCCCGGTGTTTTTTAATGACCCGGTCATCCCAGAAGTCTCCTAAATTCAGGATTTCGTCTTCTACTCCCGGAAGTATTGGGTCTACTACATGGGGCTGGGTTCCATCCAGGATGCATATTTTCTGCCCGAATACTACCCCATCGATAGAATCATTATCTGATGAACAGTAGTGGTATTCGATATCCAAAGCGAGGGGGGCGAAGGCCTCGCTCATTTTTTTCATAAAGGTTGATTTGCCTACCCCGGGTCCGCCTTTTAGGATAATTTTACGCTCGCCCCGCGGCCAAAGCATATACTGAAAATAGGAGTAGAAGCCGCGGCAGCTATTTGCCCCGGGATATACATTCCTGATTTTCGCCATTTATAGCACTCCTTCTCTATGGTGAGGGGTGAGGGGTATTAGTGTCCACCCGCTATCCCTTACCGTCCAAGAGCCCTTAAACTCCCTTTTCACTGTTGTTTGTGACCTACCCCCGCCCAACTTTTTCAACTTCACTTTGATATTAAATATATGTGTTTTTATCGGTTTAACCCCCGTAATATTATGGAAGTTGCGGGAGGCAGCCCGCTCCCTTAGCCCCGTAAGCATTGCCCGACACACGGTACCGACGAAGATATGGTAAAATAAATAGGAACTTGAGGTTTTAACGAAAATGAGGAGAAATTATGAGAAATTGGTTAGATGGGGAATATGATATAGATTTAGCGGAAAAAATTGCCGAGGAATTAGGTATATCCTGTCTTCTGGCGGAGATATTGGTAAAAAGGGGGCTAACTAACCCGGAGGAAACCAAGCAATTCTTGTATGGCAAAAGGGAGGATTTAAGCGACCCTTTCCAGCTTAATGATATGGATATAGCGGTGACCAAAATAAAGCAGGCTATAGCGGCGGGCGAGAAGATAGTAATCTATGGGGATTACGATGTCGACGGGGTTTGCAGTATTGTAATTCTTTTAGAATGCCTGCGATTATTAGGAGGCGATTGTAGCTATTATGTTCCTGATCGCTTCACTGAGGGTTATGGATTAAACTTGAATGCCGTAGTGGAGTTGGCTGCTGAAGGATGCCGGCTCTTAATAACTGTAGATTGTGGCATATCGTCTTTAGCGGAGAGTCAAAAAGCGCAGGAACTAGGAATGGATTTAATAATAACCGATCACCATAGACCGCTGGAGCAACTGCCCCCTGCTACGGCTATTATAAATCCCAAGCTGGGGGGAATAGCCCAAAATATTGACCTGGCAGGGGCGGGGGTGGCTTATCAACTGGCGGCGGCTTTGTGCCAAGGAAAAACGGTTGACCAGGCCGAAAAGGGGATGGGGGTATTGTCATGCGATCAGATGGTGACTAAGAAGCTTGACAACTGGCTGGAATTGGCAGCCTTGGCTACGGTAGCGGATATCGTTCCTTTGCAGGGTGACAATCGTATAATAGTTAAGTATGGCCTGAAAATAATGGAACAAACCACGCGCCCGGGTTTGCGGGCCTTGCTGCGGGAAACGGCCTTAACCGAAAAAACCCTCAGGACTTGGCATATTGCATTCGTTTTGGGGCCGCGCTTGAATGCAGCGGGGAGAATGAATAGCGCTAGTAACAGTATTGAATTACTTCTGGCTCGGGAGGAAAAGGAAGCTGATGCCCTGGCCACCTTTTTATGCCGGGCAAATGAGGAAAGGAGAAACCTGGAGGAGGCAATTTTCCAAGAAGCAGTTAAGGAAGTAGAAAAAAGCGCCGATTTGAAGGAGGGACCGATACTCGTATTAGGTGGCGAGAAGTGGCACGACGGGGTTATCGGTATAGTGGCTTCTAGGCTCACGGAACGCTATAGAAAGCCCTGTATCTTGATCTCTTGGGAAGGCGATATAGGAAAGGGGTCTGCTCGTAGCCTAGCGGGAATTGATATATTTGCTGCCCTGGAATATGCAAGCGATTATTTGCTGCGATATGGCGGGCATAAAATGGCGGCTGGTTTAAGACTCGAGCGTGGGAACTTTACCGCTGCCAAAGAGAAAATATTGGAATGGGGCTGGAGGCAGGAGCCCTCGTCTTTTGCACAGCTTAAGCACCAGGTAGATGCCGAAATAAAGGCATCGGAAATCAGTGAAGACCTGCTCCGAGAGTTGGAGCTTTTGCAACCTTGCGGCGAGGGCAACCCGGTGCCTTTATTCTTGTTGCGCTGGGTTTCGATTAATTCAGCTTTTCTTATAGGTAAGGGGCGTGAACATTTTAAACTAATAACAGAGCCGCATAATTTAGAGGGGATTGCTTTCAACCAGGCAAAATTCATGGAATTACCCTGGCGTTGTTCTTTCCAGGACCTGCAGGTTGAATTAGCCGAAAACGAGTACCGAGGATTAAAGAAAATACAGCTTAAAGTAAAGGACATGCAGAGCAGCTTTATGTCAGGGGATAGTCAGGCATCCCCGATCGGTATGCAAAGGGCAGGAAAATTGCTAGCGGATAGTATGAAAGAACTAAGAGGGGGCCGACCGGTCCTTTTTGTCTATCCTACTGCCCGATTGCTGAAACGCGGTTTAACCGTTTTACAGAATTATTTGCAAAGTGCTGTATTAAAAGAATTACACGGTTTGTTAACTATCGGCGAAAGGCAATCGGGGGAGGCGCGCTTCCGGCGGGGACAGCCTTATATATATTTAATGACTCAGGAATACTTTCGATACTATCTTAGTAAAAGTGCTTTTCCTGCCCACCTGCGTTTGATTCTGGAAATGTGGGAGGGGACGACCAAAGGGATTCCGGATAATGGCGATATCCTCCAAGAAGTGGTACATCCTTCCACGGTTGGTCCTAATTGGCAAAGGGCAGTGCTGGAACTGGATGACCTATCCCCTACCTGGATTTATACTAATAGGAAAAAGACGGTGGCAAATCTGAAACAGAGTTGGCCTAAAGCCCTGGTGCAAACTGGAACAATGAAACTAGCGCAGCTTAGGGGCAACTATCGTTCGGCCCGAAGAGCCGGAACCGCCATATTTCTTTCGGATCGGGTATTTGCTGGTGTATTTCCGCCGGGTGACGAGGATAAGCTGTATTTTGCCGATGTACCTTTCAGTATATATGAGGCTATTTCTGCTCAGGGGCAGATGGCCGCCGCCGGTGAAGGGCCTTTGCTGGCTTTATTTGATGAACAGGGCGTAGAAGGTAATTGGGATTACCTAAGGCGAAGCTATCCCGATATGGTGGACATTAAGGCCTGGCTTCTGCACTTGATTAGCTTACGGCGTAATCCCATTCGTTTTGATTTGCACCATTGGCCCGCGGCTGCCGAAGAACTCCCTCGCAGGGAGCTTCTGCCGGTTCTATGTGTGTTAAGCGATCTGGACTTGTGTCGTTGGAGAAAAGAAGGTAGTATAATTGAAATAAAGTTGCTCAGGCCGGATAGCACTACCGTCAATCTCGCCAATTCGCCTTTTTACCTCGAAGGTCAGGCGGAAAAAAAGCACTATCAAGATTTAGCTAATCAAATAAAAGAATCACTAGAATGGTGAGGAATATGAATTATAAGGCTTTGATAAACAGGGTAAGCGAATATGATGCCGATTGCGATCCGGCTTTAATCGAAAAAGCATTCAGGGTGGCGGAACAAGCCCACCAGGGGCAAAAGAGAATTTCCGGAGAGCCCTATATCATTCATCCCTGCGCCGTCGCGCATATATTAGCGGATATCGAAATGGATACCCCTACTGTCTGCGCTGCTCTTTTGCATGATGTTATAGAAGATAGTTCCGTTAGCTATCTCGATATATTAAAGGAATTCGGCGAAGAAATTGCTTTGTTGGTCGATGGGGTTACTAAACTTACTCGCATCGATTTTAAATCCCGGGAGGATGCTCAGGCAGAAAACCTTCGGCGGATGTTCATCGCTATGGCTCGGGATATCCGGGTAATCATTATCAAGCTGGCAGATAGACTACATAACATGCGGACTTTGAACTACCATAGCGGGGTCAAACAGAAACTAATTGCCCGCGAAACTATGGAGATTTTCGCCCCATTAGCCCATCGTTTGGGCATATTTCGTTTCAAGTGGGAATTAGAAGACCTGGCTTTCTACTATATGGAGCCGGAAATGTACCATGAGGTAGCCAAAAGGTTGAAACAGAAGCGCCGGGAGAGGGAGAACTATGTCAATGATTTAGTAGAACAAATTAAGGATGGGTTACGCCAGATCGATATTGAGGCTGATATTGAGGGCCGGCCAAAGAACATTTTCAGTATTTACAAAAAGATGGTGAAACAGGAAAAAGATGTCGATGAGATATATGATAAGATAGCCATCCGGGTTTTAGTAGAAGATATACGGGATTGTTACGGGGTATTGGGGATTATACATACCATGTGGAAACCCTTGCCCGGTCGTTTCAAAGACTATATTGCTACCCCCAAGGCCAATATGTACCAATCCTTGCACACCACCCTTATCGGTAGGGGGGGGGAGCCTTTCGAAGTACAGATTAGGACTACGGAAATGCATCGTACTGCCGAATATGGTATAGCAGCACACTGGCGCTATAAGGAAGGCACCAACTATAAGGAAAAGAAATTCGATGAAAAGTTGTCCTGGTTGCGACAGATTTTGGAATGGCAACAGGAGGTTAAAGATACCAGCGAATTCATGGAATCTTTGCGTATAGACCTTTTCGATGATACCGTTTTCGTATTTTCCCCCAAAGGGGCAGTTTTTGAACTTACAAAGGGTGCCTGCCCGGTAGATTTCGCCTATAGGGTTCATACCGAGGTGGGGCACCGTTGCGTCGGTGCTCGGGTTAATGGTCGTATAGTACCCTTGGATTTACCGCTAGAAAATGGGGACATCGTGGAGATATTAACTTCCAAGACTGCCAATGGTCCTTCTCGTGATTGGTTGAATTTTGTTAAAACCTCATCAGCTAAAAGTAGGATAAGACAATGGTTCAACCGGGAAAAACGGCAGGAGAACATAATCAGGGGTCATGATTTATTAGAAAAAGAACTAAAAAGGCAACATTTTAACCATAAAGAACTGCTAAAAGAAGAAAAACTTACAGAAGTGGCTAAAAAATTCGGCTTTACCGCAGTTGAAGATTTGCTGGCGGCTATCGGGGATAGCGCTTGTTCCGCCTTGCAGGTAGTAAATAAGCAGAAGGAGCTCTACTTCCCTGATCTAGTTGTCGCGGATAAAACTTCCATTCCGGAGGAAAAAACCGCCGCGATAAAGGATCGGGTTACTACTGCCCTGCGCATAAAGGATGTGGATGATGTAGCTATTAGACTAGCCCGTTGTTGTAACCCTTTGCCGGGCGATAAAGTTTTAGGCTATATTACTCGGGGACGGGGGGTTTCGGTGCATCGTGCCGATTGCCCTAATATGCTTAATTACCTGCGGACGGAAAAGGATCGCATATTAGAGGTTGAATGGGCGGATAGTAGTGGGGTATATTATGTAGAACTAGAAGTAAAGGCCTTTGACCGGGAGCGGCTGACTACTGATGTGATGAATGAAATCGCCGAGGCCAGAATCCAGATCAATTCGGTTTTTTCCCGGGCTACCAAGAACAACCAGGCTCTAATAAACCTTAAACTAGAGATAAAAGACTTGAACCGGCTGCAAGCAGTAACCCAGAGGATCTTGGGAGTTAGGGATGTCCTAGAAGTCAGAAGGGTTCTGCCCGGGGAAATGAGAGGTGAGTCGCTTGCGGGCCGTAGTACAAAGGGTTAGTTCCAGCGAAGTTAGGGTTAGTGGTGAACTGCGGGGAAGGATTGAGCGGGGCCTAATGGTTTTGCTAGGCATAAAAAGGGACGATAGCCGGACTGAGGGGAATTACCTCTTGGAAAAGATTATTAACCTCAGAATTTTCCCTGATGAAGAGGGGAAGATGAACCGTTCCCTGTTGGACATTGAAGGGGAAATATTGTTGGTAAGTCAATTCACCCTTTACGGGGATGCCCGCAAAGGTAGGCGCCCTAGTTTTACGGAAGCGGAGTTGCCGGAAGCGGCTGAAGACTTGTTTGAATACTGTGTTGATAGCCTGCGCCGGCGCGGCTTGCGGGTAGAAACCGGGGTTTTCGGTGCTGATATGCAGCTTTCTATAGAGAACGATGGACCTTGTACTATTTTGTTGGATAGTGAGAAGGTGTTCTAGGGTTAATGTGAAAAGGTGAGGCGTGAGGCGTGAGGGGTATTAGTAATTACCCGCTACTTCTTACCGTTCAAGTGCCCTAATCTCCCATTTCATCGTTGTTTGTGACCCCGGGTCATGGGGGTTAATATGAAATGGTGAGGCGTGAGGGGTGAGGAGTGAGGGGTATTAGTAACTACCCGCTACTTCTTACCGTTCAAGAGCCCTCAAGCTCCCTTTT
>CAYRCG010000086.1:0-1150 GCA_964422685.1 uncultured Syntrophomonas sp.
ACGCGCCCACGGTGGCTAGTTTGTCACCTTCATTTGGACGCGGTGCCATGACCAACTCGTGGCAGGACATGCAGAATTCTGAATGTTTCTTAATCGCGGGCAGTAACTGTGCCGAATGCCATCCCATTGCTATGAAATGGGTTAATCGCGCCCGGGCCAAAGGTGCGAAGGTTATAGTTGTTGACCCTCGCTTTACCCGTACCGCTTCCCAGGCCGATATTTTTGCGCAGATTCGTCCCGGAACCGATATTGCTTATCTCGGTGCCATGATCAACTATTATATCGAAAATAGGCTTTATGATGAATTTTATGTTCTGAATTTTACTAATGCACTTTATAAAATAAGCAAAGATTTTCAATTCAATGATGGTCTGTTTTCTGGTTTTGACCCCGCGACCAAGAAATACACCTATGGAAGTTGGGCTTATCAACTAGATGAGGCTGGTAAACCGTTAAAGGCTGATAGTCTTGACGACCCGGATTGTGTTTTCCAAAAGCTCAAAAAACATTATTCCAGGTATACCTTTGAAGTAGCTTCCAGGATCACCGGAATACCGGTTAGCAAAATAAAACAAATAGCAGATACCTTCGCCGCTGCCAAACCGGGCAATATTTTCTATGCTCTGGGCATGACCCAGCACACCACCGGGGTGCAAGGTATTCGTTGCTATGCGATAATTCAATTGCTCTTGGGCAATGTAGGAAAAGCCGGCTCTGGTATACAGGCTCTGCGCGGTGAGCCCAATGTTCAAGGTTCGACTGACATGGCTAACCTGAACGCTAACCTACCGGGATATCTGCCCTATCCTACCAATGCCGAGAAGACCCTGCAGGATTACGCGGTGAAAAACGGTTCAGTGCAGTATAAACCGCTCGTAGCCTTGCTTAAGGCCTGGTTTGGGGAGAATGCTACTGCCGAAAATGATTATGGGTACAATTGGCTGCCCCGGAACAACCCGAAAAATATGCCTATTCAACCTCAGTTCTTCAGCAAAATGGAAGAAGGGCAATTTAAGCTTCTGCTCAACTGGGGCTCCAACTCCACCGTTTCCATCCCGGACAGAAAACTAGTAGCGAGAGGCCTGTCCTGCCTGGAAATGTTGGTAGTAGCCGATATATTTAATACTGAAACCGCCATGTTCTGGCAAGA
>CAYRCG010000086.1:1250-9274 GCA_964422685.1 uncultured Syntrophomonas sp.
ATCTGGTGGGATCCCGCCCAGAATCTATGGGTAGGAAACGATGGACCCGACGTTGTCGATAAGACTAAAGGACCTGATACTCCCGAAGGAAGGCAGGCTTTCCGCATGAACCCGGAAGGTGTTGGCCGTATGTTCGCCGCTACTTATATGAGTGGTGCTGCCGCTGCTACCCCGCCTGAGAGTATCGCCACTGTACCGATTCGGGGGGCAGGTATGACGGTAGATGGCCCAATGCCCGAGTTCTACGAACCGGTGGAAAGCCCGACAGCCAATCTTTTACATCCATCGGTGCAGAGTAATCCCTGCGCTAAGATTGTATCCACCGAATTTGGGCAGGTGGATGAATATCCCCATGTCCTTACTACCTATGGAGTCGTAGAACACTTCTGCGCTGGAGCGATTACCCGCAATATTCCTTGGTTGAATGAGATAGCACCTGAGCCTTACGCGGAAATAAGCAGGAACCTGGCCCGTACAATCGGGGTCAAGGAAGGCGATAAAGTCGAGGTAACCTCTGCCCGCGGCAGTTTAGTGGTGCGTGCCCTGGTGACTGACCGAATCCAGCCGCTTAAGATTAATGGCAGAGATCAGGAAACCATTGGTATGCCCTGGAGCTGGGGCTTTGCCAGTTTAAGTCCTGGCCCAAGTACTAATAATGTGACAATGAATGCTTGCGACCCCGGAGCCGGAACTCCTGAGTATAAATGCTGTCTTGTCAACATAAGGAGGGCTTAACAATGGCGAGAAAAATGGTTTTTATTGACACTTCATTATGTACCGGGTGTAAAGCTTGTTCCGTTGCCTGCAAGGCGTGGAACGAACTGCCGGCGGAAAAGACCCAGCGTATACAAAGCTATCAGACCCAGGCGGATTTTACACCCACTACCTGGACCTATCTCAGATTCGGGGAAGATTACAAAGACCAAAAAATGCGTTTTGATATGATAAAGTTGCAATGCTTCCATTGCGCAGACCCGGCTTGTCTCAAAGCTTGCCCCTCTGAAGCTATATACAAGACCGAAACGGGATATACTCTGATCGATAAGAATAAATGCATCGGTTGCGGCTATTGTGAGGCGAACTGCCCTTGGCATATACCGAAAATTGATAAGGTTACTAATAAATCTAACAAATGCACTGGCTGCATAGATAGGGTAGAAAATGGTTTAAAACCGGCCTGTGCCCAAGTTTGTCAGACCGGCGCCATACAATTTGGTGACTATAATGAGATGATGGCCAAAGCCCAAACCCGACTAGCAGAGCTAAAACTAACCAACCCGAAGGCGCGGTTATATGGCGATGAATTAATGGGCAGCACGACTTATATGTACCTGCTACAAGATAGGCCGGATGCCTATGGACTTCCTTTAGATCCTTCCACACCGATATCCTTGACTATTTGGAAGGATATAGTACATCCGCTAGGCGGCATCGCAATCGGTGCTTCGGCTGCAGCTATTACTGTCGGTGTTATAGCCAACTTTGTCAGCGGCAATTACGCCAATAGGGCAAAGAAGATCGCGGAATCCCATGACGAAGGAGGTAACTAAATATGGCAAAAGAAGTATATCGTTTTTCCGCGGGAGAGCGTTTTGTTCACTGGTGTCATGGCATATCGTTCTTGCTGTTGCTTTTCACCGGATTAGGAGTGCTTACCTATGTATTCCAACCGGCCATGGGGATATTCGGGGGGATTCAAGTAACCCGAAACATTCACCGCATCGTTGCCGTGATATTTACCATAGGCATGATAGTAGGATTCGTAGGCAAAGGAACAGGTGCACGCCAAATGCGGCGCTGGTTTAAGGATGTCGTTAGTTTCGGTAAAGATGACTTTGCTCATGCTAAGAATTTTGCCATAGAATTCTTCGGCGGGCATAAACCATTTCCTCCTCAAGGTAAATTCAATGGCGGGGAAAAATTAAACTCGATGTTCACTATTTTAGGAACTTTAGGCATTGTTATCAGCGGATATATCATGTGGTTCGCGGGACCGGGTGTTTTACTGCAATGGGCATACCCCATACATGCTGCCTGCGCATTATTTATGGCTGCCCTTTTAATCGCCCATATATACCTAGGGGTACTTCATCCCGATTCCAACCAGGCCCTAAAAGGTATATTCACCGGTTGGGTTCCGGCCAAGTTCGCTTATGAACATTATGAAGAATGGTATGAGGAAGAGGCTAAAGAAACCATGAGAGGATAAGGGAGATTTTATATGGCTACTGAAGAAGGCAAATTAACAGTTGAGGATAGTATGGAAAATGCTTACCAGAAGTATCGTCAGCTAAAACAAGAGGTAGAAGTCTGGCAAAAAGAACGCGGTACCTATTGGAAAGCCAGTTTAAACCTAAATGAGGAATCCCCATATTTACCTATTGTTGATTTACCTCAAGATGCAATTGTCGAGCTTTGGCAGAGATTAAATATCTCTGCCAAAGAGGAAATGCCGGACTCAACCCTAACCGAAATATGGAGGCAGTTGAAGCTGGGAAATGGAACTATCAGCCCGGAATTAGCTACCCGGTTGCAAATGGCTATTAACGGCGTGGCGAAACTGGCTAGTCAGATCGCCAACGAAAAGGGAGTGCCGGAACAAAAGCAAAACCCTCGGGCATCGGAAAACCCGGTGAGAAGTATATGTATTTGTCCGGTTTGCGGAGAAGCTACCACTTTGGCAGTTCTAACCGCCCCGGATGGGAAAAGGGTTTTGCATTGTAACACTTGCAGCTTCGAATGGCCGGTACAAAGTACCGGATGCTTATTCTGCGGTAGCGAAGATGACAAGAAAATCTTATATCTTGATAATGAGACATTCCCGGGCATTGATATGGGTGTTTGTCAAGTCTGCGGGCAGTATCTCAAGGAAATAGACGGACGCAAGCTGTATGCCGCGGATTATTATTGGGAAGATATGAGAACGCTTCCGCTGAATTATGCTACTGAACGCTATATACAAGAACAGCTTAGGAAGGATAATCAGATTAACTAACTAGAATAAAATAACCGTAATTGCGTGACTCTACTTGCAAGAACCAATTTGTTGCGCAGATGCATAGAATATAATAGCTAACAATTGCTGGAGTTAACGAAGGGTGCTGATGGTACCCCCGGCAATAAGATTGTTGAAATTGAGGATACTAATTTATGATGAACAAGCTTTGGCTTTTCATAAATCCCAATCTTTTTCTTCCCGCTTATGCGGGAATTTTTTTTATATGGGAACGATTTTGGGCATAGCTTGTGCCTGCAGGCATAGCTGTTTGCCCATTATACCTCCGAACACAGCGGTTTGTTATTGCCAAAATACTGGCTTAAAATCACACGTGGCAACACTTCTTACAATGATAATCAACCGGTCACCAATCCCGCGCTGCGGTCGTACCACTTCCTTTTCATACTTGTTTAGGGTGCCGGATGACGAAGGCTTGTAAAAAAACAACAAAATAGACCCTAGGCAAAACGGGGGAAAAGTCTGAATCACTATCGATAAGCGATAATAGCTTAAATGCGTTGGAAAGAAGTGATGGGGAACAGGTTACGAAATGCCCGGACAAGTTGACATGCCTTCCCCCGGGTGTTATTTTAAAAGAAGGATAATTGTAATTGATAAGTGGAAGGAGTCGAAAACCATTACAAAACGCCCACCCCTTACACCGGAAGAAGCAGCGAAAATACTAAAAATATCCAAATATACCCTATATGAATTAATCAAACGGGGTGAAATTCCCTCATGGCGTATCGGCAGAAAGATTCGTATTGATTATGATTCTTTGATGCATTATTTACAGGGAGACACAGGTGAAAAACGCAACCGCTACTCAGGCACCCAAACCGATGCGGCTTCTGATAATTCTTTTTGTTTTATGGGTAGCCATGACCTATCGGTAGAGCTGTTAGCAGAATTCTTAAATCACTCCTCTTCATATCTTTCTCTTAGGACGGTTTTTAAAGGAAGCATGCAAGGTCTAGTTGCCTTATACCACAGGGAGGCGCAAATGACCGGGATTCACCTTTGGGATGAAAAAAAACAAGAATATAATCTACCCTTTATTGAGCACACCTTACTAGCTGAAGCTTATAAAGTTGTCAACTTGGTGCAAAGAACCCAGGGTTGGATTGTTGCTGCAGGTAATAAGCACAATATAAGCTCTTGGGAGGACATTACCAAAAAGGGCATACGCTTTGTAAACCGGCAAAGGGGTTCAGGAACTCGTTTAAGGATAGACCAATACTTATTGGAAAAAGATATACCAGTTCGCCAAATCCAAGGCTATGAAATAGAAGAGCAGACTCATTGGGGTGTAGCCCTTAAGGTAGCTAATGGGGAGGCGGATTATGGCATTGGCATTCAATTTGCCGCTCAAAGGATGGGCTTGGATTTTGTGCCATTATTCAAAGAGCGCTTTGACTTGGTTATTTTGCAGGAAACAGCAGAAAAGCCGGAATGGCAGCAGATACAGGCAGTTATTAACTCCGATGCCTATAAGCGGGCAGTTGAACAACATATAGGATATGATACCGCTCTGACGGGCAAGGTAGTCTACGAAACACCCCATTTCGCTAAGCTACGCACTTAAGGTGTCTACCTTCTTAATAACCCTATGGCATCTTTGAATTGGCTATGCACCACATATTCCGCCGGGACAGGCTATTCGCGAATAATAATCTGGCCTCCCCCTATTCTTTTAGATTGGTACATAGCATCATCGGCTATTTTAAAGAGGCTATCGTAGTTATATTCCCCGGCGTCCTTTGGGTTAAGGATGGCTATTCCTATGCTTACGGAAACGGAAAGGTTTGGATTTGCTTCCCGGATTAGCAGGCTTAATTGCTGGCTTTTCGTTCGGATAAAATCTATGGAGGGAATATCCCGCATATATACACAGAACTCGTCCCCGCCAATTCGCCCTAAAATATCGCTTTGCCTGAAACTTAGTCTCAGGTTTTCACCTATGCTTTCCAACACCTTATCACCTTGTAAATGCCCATAGGTATCATTGATGCTTTTAAAAACATCGCAGTCTATAATAATAAAGGCATCACTTTTATCGCTAACTTTATTCATTATACGTTTACTAATGAGTTCCCTGGTAGTAGAGGCATTGTACAAACCGGTCAAACCATCTATTTGGGCCTTAGTGACCAGCATTGCCTTTTCGGCAGCCTCCTCACTGATATTTATTAGTTTTCCGATAATGAAGTGCTGGTGCCCCATATTATCATAGATACTTGAATAAATGGCTCTGAATATCCCCGGTACACCTCCGGCCAATAATAGCATCGTTAAGATACTAAAAATTAAGCCCCTGTAACCCTTGTATATGTCGGGTTCAGGAGCCTTCGCTGTCTATTCCCACTCTATGGTTCCCGGGGGCTTAGGCGTGATATCATAGGCCACCCGGTTGACTCCATCTACCTCTTTGACTATGCGTTGCGCCATCCTTTCCAGGAGGTCCCAAGGCAACCGGGCTATTTCCGCTGTCATGGCATCCTCGCTGATTACAGCCCGGATAATTATGGGATAGGCATAACTGCGCGCTTCATTTATTATCCCCACACTTCTTACCGGAGGCAGAACGGCGAAAGCCTGCCAGATTTCCCTTTGCAGTCCCGCCTTTTCTATTTCTTCACGGACTATGGCATCAGCCTCGCGCAATATCTCTAGTTTTTCGAAGCTTACTTCTTCTAATACTCTTACTCCCAGGCCAGGACCGGGGAAGGGCTGGCGCCATAGAATCTCGCCGGGGAGGCCCAGTTTTTCTC
This sequence comes from uncultured Syntrophomonas sp., assembly GCA_964422685.1. GTDB lineage: Bacteria > Bacillota > Syntrophomonadia > Syntrophomonadales > Syntrophomonadaceae > Syntrophomonas. The sequence goes on from CAYRCG010000086.1 coordinate 7,020, forward strand.
CTACTCGGCGGACCTCATCCTTGAAAAGCAAACAAAGTGGTTCAAGTAACCGGAAATCCATATCCTCGGGTAGCCCCCCTACATTATGGTGGCTTTTTATGGTCTGGGAGGTGCCGGTGCCGCTTTCGACTATGTCCGGATAAATAGTCCCTTGAACCAGATAATCTATTTCTCCGAGCCGGGCTTTTTCTTCCTCGAAAACACGGATGAATTCTTCTCCGATAATCTTGCGCTTCTTTTCCGGTTCGCTAACCCCGACTAATTTAGCTAGAAATCTATCTTTGGCCTCCGCAAAGACCAGGTTCATTTTCATTTTATGGGAGAAGGTGTCGATTACCTGTTCGGCCTCCCCTTTTCTTAATAAGCCGTTATCCACAAAAACGCAGGTAAGCTGTTCTCCTACCGCCTGGTGTACCAGAGCAGCAGCTACGGAGGAATCCACTCCGCCGCTTAGAGCGCAAAGGACCCTTTTTCCCCCGACCTTTTCTTTGATCTCCGCTAGGGCTTCTTCAATAAAAATACCCAGGTCCCAGTCACCTTTAAATCCAGAGATATTAAATAAAAAATTCCGTAATATATCCATGCCATAAGTGCTATATCTATGTTCCGGGTGAAACTGTAGCCCATAGAGCCGCTGCTTCGGGCAACTTACGGCTGCCACTGGGCATTCGGCTGTACTAGCGATTATTTGGAAAGCTGCGGGCAGGTTAATGATGGATATTCCATTGTCCATCCATACGGGCATTTCAGCTGGCAAGCCCCTAAATAATTCGTCTTCCTTCAGGACACGCAGGCTCTCTCCCTTGTATTCCCGCGGAGGGGAATACTGCAATTCTCCGCCCATCTGCGCCAGCATTATATGCATTCCATAGGAGAGGCCCAGAATAGGAATACCTAAGGTAAATATACGGGGGTCGCAACTAGGGGCCTCATCCCCAGGAAATCGTAAGGGGTTCCCGCTAAGTATTATAGCCCGGGGGGATTTTGCCCGGATTTCTTCATAGCTAGTATTATAAGGAAGCATCTCGCTATAAATAGATAACTCACGTATCCGGCGAGCTATTAACTGGTTATGCTGTCCCCCGAAATCAAGGACTACCAGGGTTTCTTTATTCATTAATCCACCTCTAATTTTCATAAACCGCCGGTTTCAAAATGCAAACAGCCGGATAATGACGATATTGCTCCGCGTAATCTAAACCGTAGCCGACAACAAACTTATCTGGGATGGTGTATCCCTTATAGTCCGGGTGAATATCCGTTTTCCGCCGGGATGGTTTGTCCAACAGACAGGCGATCCTTATACTACGGGGATTCCTATTCCTTAAGATTTCGCAAATATATTTTAAAGTCAACCCGGTGTCAACTATATCTTCAACAATAAGGACATCCCTGTCCTTTATAGAGTATTCCAGGTCCTTGACGATTCGCACCTCTCCCGAGGAGGAAGTCGAAATGCCATAGCTAGATATATCCATAAAGTCGAGTTCCATCGGGATATCCATTTCTCTGATTAAATCTGCCATAAAAACAAAAGCACCCTTTAGTATTCCGACAACCAGTAAATCCCGTTCCTTGTAATCCTGAGAGATCTGTTTTCCCATTTCTGCGACTTTTTCTTTCAAGGTCTCTCTATCGAACAAAACCTCAACCTTTACCAGATCCAATGTTAATCCCTCCCTACAAAGAGAATTATAACAACTCGCCGGAAAAGGTGCAATTAAATCAAATGCAGAAACTAAAGGCAAAACAAGGCAGGGACCTTAGCCCCTGCCTATTAAATCACTATTTGCTATTGATATCTGGTGGTTTAATGTCAACGTTCTGATTCCAGTCTCTGAATTCAACCAGAAGATTTAACCTGGTATCCGGTGCTTTTTTATTGATTGCACTTAGGTCAGCTTTCCTGATTACCTTATCCTTGTAGTCCAGCCATATATGATATTCAAAATTATTCCATAGGCTTTCTAACAACTGGCTTTCTACCGTGGGTCTGCAGCTCACTACTAAACACTCGGCGCCGCCTACTCTTTCGAACCGTAGTTTTTCTACCGCAGCTATCTGTTTGAATCTAAAATTGGATAGGGGATTGAGTTCTGAAATTAGCAATTCCTCAGCTTTTTCGGTATCACTTTCAATTACCAGCCATTTCTTAGAGAACGTATCGTAATTGTAGATAGTGCGGTCAATATAGTAGATGTCAACAGCTGTGTTAACCATCTCCCCCTTTATATGCGTATTTGCACCACTTTTTT
>CAYRCG010000087.1:0-4146 GCA_964422685.1 uncultured Syntrophomonas sp.
TGATGAAAGAGACGAAAAGGCCTATGACGCCTTTGCAGATAAGGCTGGAGCAATTAGGGAAAACCCTCATTGTTATTTGCTTGCTAGTTTGTGCGCTAGTGAGCATTTTAGGCATCTTTCGCGGTGAAGATATTATGCTAATGCTAATGGCGGGAATCAGTTTGGCCGTTGCTGCCATTCCTGAGGGTCTTCCGGCAATTGTAACCGTCGTGTTGGCATTGGGGGTACAAAGGATGGCCCGCAATAATGCCATCATCCGGAAGTTGCCGGCGGTTGAAACTTTGGGTTGTACGACCGTTATCTGCTCCGATAAGACCGGTACACTGACGAAGAACCAAATGACAGTAGGTAAGCTGGCAACAATAGATAGAATAATAGAGATAACCGGAACCGGATATGAGCCATCGGGATATTTCCTGCAGGAAGGTAAGAAGATTGATCCTCTGACAGATAAAAATGCTTTCCTGACAATGGAGGTGGCTTTAAACTGCAACAACGCTAACCTGGAAAAAGTTAAAGGTGAATATCAGATTCAAGGGGATCCAGGTGAGGCCGCCTTGCTAGTGATGGCCAAAAAAGCGGCTATGGTTAACATCCATAAAAGGCATAGGGAAATACCCTTTGATTCCACCAGAAAAAAGATGAGTATTATAGTCGAAAAAGGCGGAGAATACTATGTTTTTTGTAAGGGTGCCTTGGAAATCCTCCTCCCTGGCTGTAATAAGGTGATAAAAAATTCCGCAGTACAAGCCTTGCAAGAAAAGGATAAAGAGTACTTCAGTTCATTGCAAGAAAAGTGGGCGGGGGAAGCGTTAAGAATACTAGGTTTTGCTATAAAAAAGATAAGTATTTCTGACGTAAATCTGCCGGATGATTCCCTAGAATCCGGCATGACTTTACTGGGAATCTGCGGTATGAGCGACCCGCCACGTAGCGGAGTAAAGGACTCGGTAGCTGCTTGCTTAAATGCCGGTATAACACCGATAATGATTACCGGGGATCATCCGGTTACTGCCTTAGCTATAGCCAAAAAGGTGGGAATTACGAATAATAATGAGGTGCTTACGGGAAATGATATTGAAGAATTGGCTGATCAAGAATTGTACCGAAAATCGTTAAAGGCAAGGGTCTTCGCTAGGGTTGCCCCGGAACACAAGAATCGTATTGTTGGGGTGCTGAAGAAAAACAATGAAATTGTAGCTATGACCGGTGACGGGGTAAATGATGCCCCGGCGCTTAAATCAGCCGATATAGGTATCGCTATGGGAATTAGCGGTACCGAGGTTAGCCGGGAAGCCTCATCAATGATTTTGGCCGATGACGATTTTTCGACCATAGTGGCTGCTGTCCATGAAGGTCGTTCTATTTACGATAATATCAGAAAATTTATTCGCTATCTTTTGGGCTGCAATATCGGTGAAGTATTAGTTATGTTTCTAGCCTCATTACTAGGTATGCCATTGCCGTTGATTCCCATACAAATACTATGGGTTAATTTAATTACAGATGGTTTACCTGCCATGGCGCTAGGCCTTGAACCGGCTGAACCAGGGATAATGAATAACAAGCCCCGTCCGGCTAGCGAAGGAATATTTGCTCGCCGTCTGGGGTGGATGGTGCTATCTCGTGGTTTTTATATCAGTATAATTACCTTATCGGTTTTTACGATTTCTATTATTTATGCCCGCCTAAGCGGAATAGACCCCTTGCCCCTTTCCCGTACTATGGCCTTTACCACCTTGGTATTAGCCCAATTATTCTATGTATTTGAATGTCGTTCGGAGAAATATACCGCTTTTGAATTAGGTTTCTTCCGTAATAAATTTTTGTTAATAGCGGTATTTTGCTCCGTATGTATGCATTTATTGGTGCTATACTTGCCCTGTATGCAGAGAATATTTCACTCGGTGGGTCTCAATGTTTGGCAGTGGGCTTTGATCTTTGCATTGACGGGGTGGAAATTTGCCCTAAGATTAATTATATACACAGGGAAAAGACTTTTTGCTTTTAAATGGAATTATGCTAAAATTAATGCTTAGAAAGAGAATATGTGGTTTTGATCCCGGTGAAAGGTGAGTAAATAATGATAAAAAGTATGACAGGTTTCGGGCATAGTCAGGTCAATAAAAAGGGTTATAAAATCAGCTTGGAGATTAAGTCGGTAAATCATCGTTTTCTTGATCCCCATATAAGAATTCCCCGGCGCTATACTGTATTGGAAGATCGTGTGCGGGAAGAGCTAAAAAAACATATTAACCGGGGACGGTTGGAAGTAAACATAAATATCGAGAAAAATGATGATTCCATGCGCGATATCAAGCTTGACAAAGATTTGGCGATAGCTTATTATTACTATTTGAAGGAATTAGCAGAAAAACTAAATATTTCGCAAGAAATTAGAGTTATTGACGTTTTCCGATTACCTGAGGTGTTCTCACTGGAAGAGAAGGAAGAAAACTGGGAAAACCTATGGATGATATTGCAGGAAGCTATAACGATAGCTTTGGAAGGACTATTGTTGATGCGTAGAAATGAGGGACAAAACCTAGCTGAGGATATTTTGGAAAGGAACCAATATATCTTTTCTCAGGTAGAAAAGCTCGAAAAGAGGTCCCCTCTCGTTGTCAAGGAAAACACGAATAGGCTAAGAGATCGAATAAGCGAACTTGTTTCTCAGCAAGCGGTCGATGAAAACAGGATTATACAGGAGGCTGCTATTTTTGCTGATAGGATTAGTATTACTGAGGAGTTAGTAAGACTTAAAAGCCATACCGGATATCTTAAAGAATTCTTGAAAAGCGATGAGCCCGTAGGTAGAAAGGCGGATTTTTTGCTCCAAGAAATGTTCCGGGAGATAAACACTGTTGCTTCCAAGGCTAACGATCTCGAGACGAGCCAGATAGCAGTAGAAGTTAAAGCTGAGTTGGAAAAGATTAGAGAGCAAATGCAAAATATTGAATAGCGGGAGGTGTAGCCGGTTTACCCGGCATATGTATGGACATTAAACTAGTGAATATAGGATTCGGAAATATAGTGGCTGCAAATAGAATAGTGGCTATAGTTAGCCCTGAGTCAGCCCCGATAAAAAGGATTATCCAGGAAGCAAGAGAAAAAGGAATACTGATTGACGCTACCTACGGACGGAGGACTAGGGCGGTTATTATAGCAGACAGTGCCCACGTTATACTATCGGCGGTACAACCAGAAACTGTAGCCAATCGACTTACCTCCAAGGAAGTGAGTGAGGAGACTTAGGATTGACCGGAAGTGTTATCGAGAATGGATAGAAAAGGAATATTGTTTGTGATATCTGGTCCTTCCGGAGTGGGGAAGGGGACTATAAAAGAGGCCTTATTGGCTCAAACCGAAGATTTAAACCTATCTATTTCAGCTACGACTCGTGAAGCCAGGCCCGGGGAAATACACGGTCAACATTATTTTTTTATTGATCGGCCCAAGTTCCGCGAAATGATAGAACAGGGAGCCTTTTTGGAATGGGCCCAGGTGTACTCTAATCTATACGGAACTCCCAGGGAATTTGTAGCTGAACACCTACAACAAGGCCGGGATGTCCTACTCGAGATTGATATCCAAGGGGCACTCCAAGTTAAGGAAAAATTCTCTTCGGGAGTATTTATATTTATCTTACCTCCTAACCCGGAAGAGCTCGCCTCCCGGCTAAAATCACGAGGTCAGGACAGTCGGGATAGTATAGAGATGCGCCTGGCAGCCTATAAGGACGAATTGAAGCATATCGAGTATTATGACTATCTTGTAGTAAATGATGACATTAACTATGCTCTCCGAAAGATTACTGCGATTATTATCGCCGAACGCTGTAGAATAAAAAACATGAACATGAGGTGATAATGGGTGATTCCTTCTTCTACTAGAGAATTACTCAACATAGCTGATAGTAAATATGCGGTTGTTGTTGCTGTTGCGAAAAGGGCTAGGTCCTTATCCGAGAAGCATAAAGAGGATGAACACTACCGGTTATCGACTATGGTAACCCAGGCTTTGGAAGAGGTAGTAAAGGGTAAAATCAAAATTGAGCCGCCCAAAAACGATGGATCCGCGGAGGTATAATATAATGGCGAAAACAGTCGGATTAGGAATTACAGGTGGCATAGCGGTGTACAAGCT
>CAYRCG010000087.1:4246-5605 GCA_964422685.1 uncultured Syntrophomonas sp.
GCTAAAATGGCGCACGGTTTAGCCGACGATTTATTGTCTACTGTTGTTTTGGCGAATACCGCACCAGTATTGGTGGTACCCGCTATGAATAGTAATATGTTTGCTAACCCGGCATTTCGGGACAACCTTACTAGGCTGCAAAGCTATGGCTATAATATTATGCAACCGGAAACAGGCCAATTGGCCTGTGGCGCTAGCGGTCCGGGCAGATTGCCTTCCGTTCAGGAAATACTGGCAGAGATTAAGCGAATGCTATACCCCAAAAAAGACTTATTAGGAAAATGTCTAATGGTGAATGCCGGGACAACCTGCGAAGATATCGATCCGGTAAGGTTTATTTCTAATAGGGGTACCGGGAAAATGGGGTATTGTATTGCCCGGGAAGCGGTGTCCAGGGGAGCAGAAGTCATTCTTGTAAGCGGGAAAACTAACCTTAGCCCCCCCGATGGGGTTGAGCTAATATCTGTCTGGGGCGCAGAGGAAATGTGTGAAGTTATGCAAAAATACCAAGAAAAATGTGACATAATAATTGGAGCCTCAGCCGTTGGGGATTTTAAAATTGCCCAGAATGCCCGACAAAAGCTCAAAAAGACCGGGGAACGCTCTGATAAATTAATACTGGAATTGGTCGGGACACCGGATATATTAAAAGAGCTAAGCAAAAGCAAGCCGGAAAATCAGATAATGGTGGGATTCGCGGCGGAAACAGAAGATTTGCTGGAAAATGCCCGGAAAAAGTTGAAAAGCAAGCAGCTAGATTTCATTGTAGCTAACGATGTTACAATGGAGGGAGCAGGATTTGCTACTGATACCAATATCGTTACTATTATTAGCAAAAGCGGGCAGGTATTCTCCCTGCCTAAGATGAGCAAAGATGAAGTTGCCGGGGCAATATTAGACGAAGTAGTCAAAATACTTAGATTTAGGACCAAAGGAGTTGATTAATATGGCTCGAACCTTATTCACTTCTGAGTCGGTTACCGAAGGGCATCCGGATAAAGTTGCGGATCAGATATCTGACGCAATATTAGATGCTATTATTGCCCTTGATCCCTATGGGCGTGTAGCGGCCGAGACCTTGGTTACAACCGGTTTGGTTTTAGTAGCCGGTGAAATAACAACTGACTGCTATGTAGATATTCCACGCTTAATCCGTGACACCATTGGGGATATCGGATATACCCGGGCTAAATATGGTTTCGATGCGGAAACCTGTGCCGTACTAACAGCTTTAGATGAACAATCCGCCGATATTGCCTTGGGTGTTGACCGGGCTTTCGAAGCCAAAAAAGGAGAAATGAACGAGGCGGAATTGGATGCTATCGGCGCCGGCGACCAGGGTATGATGTTTGGCTATGC
>CAYRCG010000087.1:5705-9159 GCA_964422685.1 uncultured Syntrophomonas sp.
TTGAGGAAGCAGGCGGGATTGTAGGAATGACCGGGTGCAACTCCGTGTCATTTGCTATGAAAGGGTTTTTAGACTCAGATTTACGCTGATCCTTCGGGCGCTGATGGACGCTGATAATATCCCAACCATTAAACAGCAGATGCCCTGATCCTTTTCGGTTACCGTGGTGCATGTAGAGTGTGAAAAATCCGAGGCAGCGAGGAATTTTATCCTCCTTTTCACCGGTATTGGCAAACTTCTTGGAAACCTCATAAATTATAGAGTTTTTAAAGGCGGGCCATCCCGCCTTTAATTGGTATAGACTACTATTAAGGAGAATTGATTTTGCTTGGAGTAAGGGTCCTCATAAATCTTCCAACAATGAAACTGGATCATTCTTATATATATAAAGTTCCCTTAGAAATGGTGGAAGAAGTAGCTATAGGCAAAAGAGTGCTAATAGAGTTGGGTAATAGAAAAGTTGAGGGTTTTATCAGTGAGGTTATGGGTGAGGGTGATACTAGCAATATGGCCCCCTCATCTATAAAACCGCTACTAAAGGTACTTGACCGGGAACCCCTTTTTGATCATAAACTTTTTGCTTTGGCTCAATGGATGGCGGAAACTTATCTATGCCCGATAAGCCTAGTACTAAGGCTTATGACCCCCCGCCTCTTACGCCAAAAAAAGGCGGTTAGAATAATCCCCATCTTGAAACCGGAGGAGTTAAAAATCAGAAGTTCTCGTTTGTTGTCCAAAAGGGAAAATGCTTTCCTGGAATTATTGCGGCAACGTGGGGAATTAACCCTTTATGAGGCTAGGAAACATATAAATAATCAAGAGATTAAATCCCTGGAAAATGAAAATGTGATTTACCTTACCGGCGACTATTATTCGTCGCGAATAGAAAAAAGTGGTTATGTATATGTATTGAAATGTTTTGACCCATCCCTCGATATGCTGAGGTTGCAAAAAAAGGCTCCTCGTCAAGCGGAGGCTATGCGAATAATTATCGAGGAGCGGGAAGCGGATTGCATTACCTTGGAGCGGCTAATCCCTGCCCAAAGCATAAAATCTTTGTTAAAAAAAGGCTATATTAAGCGAGAAAAAAAGAAGGTGACTCCTAGTCATAAAACCTTAAAACTAAGCCGGGAACAAGAAACCGCCTTCAGAAGCATTGAAGAATCTTTACTAAATGCCGCTAGGGAGGAAATCCTGCTATTCGGAGTAACCGGTAGTGGAAAAACGGAAATATATATTCGCAGTGTGGAAAAGGTCATTGAACAGGGGAGAAAAGCTATAGTATTAGTACCGGAGATAGCCCTGACCCGGCACTTGCTGGCGGATTTCGCTTCCCGCATCGGAAATATGGCGGTTATGCACAGTGCTATGCCCGATGGGGAAAGACATGATGAATGGAGAAGAATTCGCCAAGGTGAGGTTGATTTGGTTTTGGGAACCAGATCGGCTATCTTTGCTCCTTTGGACGATTTAGGCCTTATTATCATTGACGAGGAACAGGAAAGTAGTTACAAACAAGAGGAAACCCCCAAATACCATGTTATTCAGGTAGCCAGGAAACGGGCAGGAATAGAAGGGGCTTTGCTTATGATGGGAAGTGCTACCCCATCATTGGATACCTTATACCGGGCGGTAAAGGGGGATATAAAATTGCTTAGCTTGAAGCACAGAATTGCCCAGGCCCAGATGCCTTTTGTACAGGTAGAAGACATGAGAAAACTGCCTCCTTCCTCCAAAAGTCGGGTGTTGTCTCCTTCATTGCTGGAAAAGCTCGATGCGATATTGGAACGTGGGGAGCAAAGCATCCTGTTTATCAATCGCCGGGGGTATTCACCCTTGAGTCTATGTAGAAGTTGTGGTAATGTACTTTCTTGCCCCTCCTGTTCGGTAGGCATGACTTATCACCGAGATATGGAGAAAAACATATGCCATTACTGTAATTACTTGGCTAATCCATCTAACTCTTGTCCTATTTGTGGCAGCAGTCATATGGGTCATTTGGGTTTAGGCACGCAAAAAGTAGAGGAAGAATGTAGGAAACTTTTTCCCCATGCCCGTATACAGCGCCTAGATTTAGATGTCAGCAGGAAGACTGGCATTCAGGAAAACATATTGGAGCGCATGGATAAAAGAGAAATTGATATTCTTATCGGTACCCAGATGGTAGCCAAGGGTTTAAATTTCCCTAATGTATCTTTGGTTGGGATAGTTGATGCGGATAGTATGTTGAACTTACCTGATTTTCGAGCTGCGGAAAGGTGCATACAACTTTTATTACAAGCGGCAGGACGCTCTGGACGCAGCGATCTGCCGGGTGAAGTAATAATCCAGACCTATAATCCTACTAATCCTATATATACCATAATACAGAGGCAGGATTATCTTGAGTTTTTTTACCAGGAAATCAAGCAACGCCGTTTATTGAATTATCCCCCCTTTACTCAGCTTTTAAGGATAGTTTGTTCTGCCCCCAGTTTGGATATGGCTAGGATAGCGGCAGTAAACATAAGCCAAAGGATTAATGATATAATTGATGCCAAAGAAGAAGATATTGAAATATTAGGACCTGCCCCTTGTCCCCTACTAAGAATACGCAATAGATTTCGTTGGCAATTAACTCTAAAATGCGAGAATATGTTATTATTGAAAAGCGTTGCCCGTCATATAATAGAATTCAGGGAAAATAGAAATGTGCGAGTTGAATGGGATCTAAATCCAATCATGACCATGTGAGGAGGATAGTCATGGCGGTTTATCAAGTTTTAACCTTGCCTAATAATATATTGCGGAGCAAATCTCTCGAAGTTAAAGAAATAAATGCCGGGGTCCTAAGAGCGTTAGACAATTTACGCGACACCATGTATGCTGCTGACGGCGTAGGCTTAGCGGCACCGCAAATTGGGATATTGAAACGCATGATTGTAATAGATATAGGAGACAATCTAATTGAACTAATTAATCCGGAAATACTAAGCCAGGAAGGTGAACAGTTAGGAACAGAAGGGTGCTTGAGCATTCCCGGAATCGTCGGCAGGGTAAGTCGGGCCAAAAGGGTGCAAGTCAGGGGATTAGACAGGGAAGGGCAGGAACGGAATATTGAGGCGGTAGATTTATTAGCCAAAGCGTTGCAACATGAAATTGATCACCTCGAGGGAATATTATTCATTGATAAAGCTATCGAGACAAGAACAGAGAAATCCTAGAAACCCCCATGGCCTTAAGGACGCAAACAATGCTGAAAATGCGCCTCGGGCAAACGGGGGGTTTAGGGCTTAGCACAAATATACAAACGAGCGATCGGATTGTCTAACGCTTCTGTCATTGCGAGGGGCGCGGCGACGTGGCACCTATTTCCCTAGACGATATGGCTTGCGGGGGGTAAGATTCCTCGCAAGCTCAGAATTTTCACGCACTATGTGCACCACGGTAAACGAAAAGGGTCAGGGCATTCGCT